>SBHH01000102.1 GCA_006226265.1 Alphaproteobacteria bacterium
TAAGCGGCCCAAGGAGTATTTCTTCGTCGATCAATTGCCAAAAAGTAACTATGGGAAGATCCTGAAGACTGAACTCAGAAAACACTTTTCCCTGACAAATTCATAGGTATCTGACATCACATAAATTTCCGGAATGATCGCTAATTTTGTTTCCCTGTTTACAAAAAAATTTTCCCCCTGATACAAATCTAAATTTCCCTGTTTAACAGGGAAATAGGTGAAGACGGGTTCGCTTCAGACTACAGCCTCCACCATTTCCTCATGAATATTATATGTAACTTTCTGTCCACGAAGTCCATATTTACCTTGGCATCAGACTGACGAGCCAAAGGGGCAGTGCGGGATAGAAGATCAGGAGGGAGACGACCGCGATCTGGGCGAGGAGGAAAGGCGTGATGCCTTTGAAAATCTTGCCAAGCGGAATATCGCGGGCGATGTCCTTGATGACGAAGACATTGATGCCGATCGGTGGTGTTATCAATCCCATCTCCATCACCAGAACCACGACGACGCCGAACCAGATCGGATCCAGCCCGAGGGAGACAATCGTCGGCAGGATGATGGGCACCATCATGACGACCATCCCGAGCGAGTCGAGGACGCATCCCATCAGGATAAATACCAGCAGGATGACGAACAGAACGCCGGTCACCGGCAGATCGAGGCCGCCCAGAAAATCGGTAATGACCGTGGTGATTTGCGTCACGCTCAGGAAGATATTGAAGATATGCGCGCCGATCACGATCATCAGGATCATGCAGGTGGTCCGCCCGGTTTCCAGTAATGCCTGACGGATCATCGGCCAGGAAAGCTTGCGGCGAAGGGCGGTAATGATAAAGGCCCCGGCAGCACCCGCCGCGGCGGCCTCTGTCACCGTGAAAATGCCGCCATAGATCCCGCCCATGACGAGGAGGAAAAGCACGAGAATGCCAAAGGTGCCTTTCAGGGACTGAAACCGTTCCCGCCAGCTCGCGCGTGGAAGCGGTGAGGCGCTGGTGGGGGACAGGATTGCCCAGAGCGCGCAGACCAGTATGAAGGCGACGGCCAGCATCAGGCCCGGCAGGATACCGGCGACCAGAAGCTTGGCAACGGACTGATCTGACATCAGCGCGTAAAGGACCATCAGGCCGCTTGGCGGGATCATGATTCCGAGGGTGCCGCCCGCAGCGACAGCGCCGGTTGCGAGGGCGTCGCTCACGCCGGATCGCCGCATTTCCGGAATGGTCATGGTGCCGACCGTGGCAGCCGTGGCGACGGAGGAGCCGGAAACGGCGGAGAAACCGGCGCAGGCGCCAATGGTCACGACGGAAAGGCCGCCCGGCCAATGCCCCATCCATTTCTTGGCGGTATCATAGATTTCTGTGCTGATCCCGGAATTATAGGCGAATAGCCCCATCAGGACGAACAGCGGGATAACGGAAAAGGAATAGTCCGCGCCCGTCGAGAAGGGCATGGTGCCGAAGGTGCCAATGACGGGCTGCATGTTTCCGCCATACATGATGAGCAGCCCGGTGAAGCCGATACCGGCCATGGCGAAACCGATGGGCATCCGGATCAGGATGAGAAGGATCATCAGGAGAATGCCACCCAAACCAACAACTGTTCCGCTCATGCGTCCTGCTCCTCATCCTGAAACATCTTCAGCAGAAGGCCCGCTGACTGTAATAAAAGCCCGATCGATAAAAGGCCCAACGCGGTCGCAGAGAGATACCGGAAGGGGAGGAGGGGAATATGCAGCATTCCCGTGACATCCCCCGCCGCCCCGTGACGGGACGCCATCTCGAACATGGAAAAGGACATGAAGCTGGTGATGAAAGTGGAGAAAAGGGCCGTAAAAAGATCGAACAGGTTTTGTAAATGCAATGGCATTCGACTTGACAAGAAATCCGCCGAAATATGCCCCCTGATGCGGGTCGTATAGGGCAGTCCCAGGAAAAGGGCCGTCACCAGCATCAGTTCCACCAGCTCGAAAGTGCCCCGGATCGGCGCGTTGAACAGATATCGCATCACGATATTAACGGTGACCAAAAGCGCGAGCGCCGACAGAATGGTCACGCCCATCAGATTGGCGGCAGTGCTGACTTTCCCCGTCAGTCGATCCAGAAACTCCATTTTCCCCTCCCTCAACAGGTCATTTTGCTGTCAAATCTTGCGGGCAACATCATAGGCATGCTGAATGGTCGCAAGGATGGTGCTGGCAAATTCGGATGTTGCATCGTTCGCATCGCCGACGGCATAGGTCTCGAACCCCATCTTGTCGGCAACTTCCAGAAGCTCCCGGTTGGAATGGCGATCGCTTGCGAAGACAATTGTGTCAATATCTTCAAGGGATTGGGCGCCATGTCCGTTTGTGAGGCGGATCTGTTCGTTCTCTCCGATCTCGAGCCCCGCATTTTTGTATCGATGCACGGGCTTGCCCTGCAGCCGGTTCAGCAGGTACCAGCGGTCATGACCGGCAAGCTTCTGGCCGAAATGGCCACCCGCTTCGGCAATCCAGACTTCCGCCCCTTTTTCCGCGAGCCAGTCCGCCGCGATGATACCGTTCTGATCCCCGCCGATTACGACGACCTTTTTGCCGGGATCGATATTGTCCCGAACCATGTCGTCAAGCATCAGGCAGTCGGTTTCGGATACCTGCATGACAAGATTGACCAGATTTTGCGGAACTTCCGGCAGGCTGCCGGTCGCGACGATGACAACATCCGGTGCCAGCGTTTCGATCAGGTTACGATCCGCCCGGGTGTTGAGACGAACATCAACGCCGTATTTCGCGAGCTGCGTTTCGTACCAGGGGAGGATATCGCCAAGTTCACCCCGGCCCGGCATCTGCGCGGCGAGCAGGATCTGCCCGCCGACTTTCGACGCTTCCTCGCAAAGCGTGACCTGATGTCCGGAAAAAGCGGTCATTCGGGCGGCTTCCAGTCCTGCAAGACCGGCACCGATCACCAGTATCCTTTTGGGGTTATCCTTTTTCGCGCCTTCCACATCCACGACATGGAGTTCCCGCGACATGCGCGGATTGACGACACAGGTCGTGAGGCCGCCTCGCTGGATATGCTCATCGGCGCAACCCCGGCATTCCCCGAGGCAGGGGCGGATGTCCTTGAAATTTCCGGCACGGGCCTTCGCCGCGAATTCAGGATCGGCAATGAAGGCGCGGCCAAGCACCACGAAATCGACCTTGTCACCGGCAATCAGTTCTTCCGCAAGGGCCGGGGTCTTGATGCGGCCGACGGTCGCGACGGGAATATTGACGAGCGGCTTTACAGCTTCCGCCAGGTCGGCATAGCAGGCGTGAGGCTCATAAAGGGGCGGGATCGTCAGGCGGGGTGATCCGACCAGCCCGGCCGTCAGGGTCAGGTAATCCGCCCCGGCAGCTTCCAGCATCGGGGCAAGCTCACGGGTCTCGGCAAGGGTCCAGCCGTCGTCGCCGATATAGTCATCGCCATTGAATTTGACGCCAACCGCAAGTTTGTCGCCCAAGGCGGCCTTCACTGCTTTCAGGATATCCAGAAGAAAACGCGCGCGGTTTTCGGTCGATCCGCCATATTCGTCGGTCCGCTTGTTGAAAAGCGGCGTCATGAAGTTGCTGATCAGATAGCCGTGGCCCGCATGAATTTCGACAAAGTCCATACCGGCCCGTGCGCACATCTCCGCTCCCTTGACGTAATGCGCAACAATTTCCGGAATTTCCTCAAGGGTGAGGGCATGATTTTTCTGGGGCCGTTTTGGCAGGCCGCTTTCGCGTGCTTCCCGCACGTTGGAGGAAATGCCGGACGGTGAAATCAGCACCATTTCCCCGCCGCCGGTCCCGCCCTGATTAAAAAGCTGGCTTCCGAAGCGGGTATCATATTGCTGAACAGCCTTCGTCAGGCGGGTGAGGGAGGGGAGGATCGCCTCGTCAAAGAGCCGGATGCCGCGCCGGAGCGGGTTCGGCACCACTGCCGCCGCGCCGATACCTGCCATGCCGGGAGAGGTGCGGGCCCGCTCGACATAATAGGCAATGATTTCATCCGTGATTTCCAGATTCTCATCGACCTTGGGGCCCGCCGACATGGCGGACATCATGATCCGGTTAGAAATGGTCATCGGGCCGATTTTAAGAGGGGAAAATAAAGTATTGGACACGGGTCTGTTCCTTAAATTACGAAGTCGGAAGGGAGGCGCCAAAAGCTTGGGCCTGTTCAATGAGTAAAAATGGAGCTGCGCGGAAAAGGGAGGGCTGGTTGCGGCCTTTTCCGTTGCTGGTGCCGCAAAGCCCTCGGGGTCAAATCCGGTCAAAAGCGGAGAATTGACCAGACCATGCCCGAGACCTTCGCGGCAGAAGGACTTAATGGCTGCTGCGATAGGCGTCGCGGGCCGCAATCAGCTGCTTCAGAATTTGATCGCCCGGCAGCCCCTTTTCGTTCAACCCGGCGATCGTCTGATCCCAGAAGGGCTTGGCGGCCTCCTGCAGTTTTTTGCGGGTCTCCGCCGTCATATCGATGATTTCGACCCCGGCTTTCGTCGCCTTGGCGCGGCCCTCGTTTGTGCTGTTATCCTGGCTGAGTGCCGTGTTATGGGCGAAATTCTGCGCGGCCGCAGAGACGATTTTCTGTTCTTCCGGCGAGAGGCCGTTCCAGGTATCGAGGTTCATGACCAGCGGCAAGGCCACCTCATAGAGGTTCAGCATATTTGCGTATTTGATCACTTCTTCGAGCTTGTAATTGAACATGCTGCCGAGCGGCACGGTCGTCCCGTCGAGCGTGCTCCGGTCCAGGGCGAGATAGGTATCCGCACTTGAAATCAGCACGATACTTGCCCCAAATTTTTCAAGGACGCGGGCACCGTCGGACCCGCGCAGGCGCAGCCCGTCCAAATCCTCAACCTTTTTGATCGGCTGCTTGGTTGTCATGACCTGAAGGGGGGCGGTTACCCCAAGCGAGAGCAATTTGACCGACGTGAATTCCTTCTCGATATAATCTTTCAGAATGCCCTGAAATGCGGCCGTGGCCTCTTCGGCAGAGTCAAAAGCGAATGGCAGTTCGGCAAGCTCCGCAAGCGGAAACCGGCCTTTCGTATAGTTCGGAATGATGACGCCGATATCGGCGACACCGGATTCGATAATCTGCAGCTGGTCCGCCGCCTTGCCGAGAGACCCGTTGAGAAAGAAATCAACTTTGAGACTCCCGCCGCTTTTCTCCTCCACTTCCTTCTGGAAGGGTATGTTTGCCGCGGCATGGCTCGGATGCTTTGCCGAGGAAAAGCTGGTCCATTTCAAGGTTCGTGCCGAGGCATCGTGATTTGCATAGGCGGTTGCCAGCACGGTCAATCCGCAAGCCAGAAACGCCTTCAAGGCAAATTTGCCCATTTTCCCTGTCGTTGTCATGGGATCTCCCTTCCCTGTTAAATTG
>SBHH01000239.1 GCA_006226265.1 Alphaproteobacteria bacterium
TATGATGATGCGACTCCCGGCATTTAACTATTGCCAGAAGGGAAATTCCATTCATATAAAAATAAATTGGTCGAACCATAAATAATCATAACAGGGAGAAAAACATGACCGATCAGAACAAAGGCGGTTTCAGCGATAAAAACTGTGAGAAAATCCATCACCTTCACGAATTGCGGCAAGGCATTTTCGGGCGCTTCGATCTTGAAAAATCGGCTTTCGCAAGATGGGCGAGCCTGGATGAGGATCTCGCCGTCAAGGTTTCGGAATTTTTTGTGGGCGGGCTCTATCAGCGCGAGGTCTTGTCCCAGCGCGAACGCGAGCTTTGCGCCGTTGCGGCGCTGACTGCCATCCGTGCGGAAAAGGAATTGAAAGCCCATATCCGGGCCGCCCGGAATGTCGGCGCGTCCAGAGAAGATATCGCCGAGGTGATTTTCCAGATGATCACCTATGCCGGGATGCCCGCCTTTGTCGAGGCGCTCGATGTGGCCGTCGAGGTTTTTGAAAATGAAACGGAGAGCTGAGGCGTCTAGGTTAGGCCAAGGAAGACGCTCGCGTTTTCATGCAAAAGACGGCTTTTTTCTTGCGCCGTCAGGTCAAGGTCGTCAAGGCGGCCCGCCGGATTTCTGTCGTGAATGGTGAAGGGAAAATCACTCCCAAGGATCAGCCGGTCAGAGCCGAATTTCCGGATCAGATAGCCAAGCGCATCCTTGTCATAAACCAGCGTATCGTAGTAAAGCCGCCGCGCCCCTTCCCTTGGATCCAGCGGGATTTCACTTCGGATGGCTTCGGAGATATCCCAGACATGGGCAAGCCGGGGCAGCAGCATCGCGAGCGCCCCGCCTCCATGGCTGAAGGCAATCCGCAAATTTGGATGCCGCGCAATCAGCCCGCCCGTCAGAACGGAGGCGGCCGAAAGCCCAACCTCACAAGGAAAGCCAAGCGCATTTGAAAGTTGTGTTGGTCCGACAAGCCGCTCCTTACCCAAGGGGTTGAGGGCATGAACGAAAATGCTGGCGGAAAGCGCTTCTGCCGCCTCAAAGAACGGTTCGAACTTCGGATCGCCTATCACCATTCCCGCGATATGAGTGCCGATTTCGACACCGGCCAGGCCCTCGACTTTCACCAGCTTTTCAAGCGTTCTGATCGCCGCATCGATATTCTGAAGCGGCACCATGCCAAGGCCGGAAAATTGATCCGGCGCCTCAGCCACCATTGCGGCGATGGTCCCATTGACGTGATCACCGAGCTGGATCGCGGCTTTTTCCGGCATTCCGTGCGAAAGAAGAACCGGCATGGGCGAAAGGACCTGACGCGTAATCCCCATCTCCTCCATCGCCGCGAGCCGCGCCGCAACGGACCAGCAGCGATTATCCACCGCCCGGAACTGCTTGCCGGATATCATTACATTGGCATGGCACTGATCCAAATGCTGCATGGAGGGCCAAGGGATATCGCCGCCCTCTGCAAGGGCCGGAAAGTTCTCCGGCACGATATGGGTATGAAGATCGACGGCGCCGCAGCCGCAGGCACGGGCAGCACTCATGGCATTGCCGCGCCGCCGTTCACGCTCAGCACCTGGCCCGTAATAAAGCGGGCATCGTCGCTCGCGAGATATTCGACTGCACTCACAATTTCAGAAATTTCGACGGGACGACCTTTTGGAACAACGGCGAGAATGGCTTCTGCCAGTTCTGGCTTGGTTTTCATGGCCCCGGCCATGCGCGTGGTGTTGATGACGCAAGGAGCAACCGTGTTGATCGTGATGTCGTGAAGCGCAAATTCCTTGGCAAGCCCCACACTCATCCCCTCCACACCGCCTTTCGCAGCATTATATCCGGCATGGCCCGGAATACCGGTCCGGGTCGAATCTCCGCCGATATTGACAATTCGGCCATAGCTCCGCTTGACCATATGGTCGAGCGCCTGATGGCAGCAAAAGACCGTCGTCCAGAGATTGCGGTTGATGGTTTCGCGAAGGCTTTCCTCATCATGATCGAGAAAGGGCTGGATAATCCCGCTGCCCGCATTATTCACAAGAACATCAACCTGCCCCCACCGGTCAATCGCCGCCTGAACAAGCGTCGCGGCACCGGCCATGGTAGAAAGATCGCCGACCACTGCCTGAACCTCCGCCCCCGTTTCGGCCCGGATTTCTTCCGCAACCTCCTCGACGGCGGGCGTCAGATCGGAAATCACCATACGCATGCCGTTTTCCGCAAAGCGGGTTGCGATGGCCGCGCCGAGGCCGCCAAGCCCCTTCCCCACACCGGTGACAATGGCAACACGCTCATCGGGCAGATTTTTATTCTTGTTCATGAATCTCTTCCTGTTCTGACTGATTTGCCGGTTAGGCCCTGGCTTTTTCCTGATTGAGAATATCGAGCGCGACATCGACGATCATATCCTCCTGCCCGCCGACCATGCGCCGCTTGCCAAGTTCCATAAGGATTTTTCGCGTATCGACACCATAGGTCTTTGTCGCATTTTCCGCATGCCGCAGGAAGCTTGAATAAACGCCCGCATAGCCAAGGCTGAGGCTTTCCCGGTCCACTCGGACGGGCTGGGTCTGCAAGGGGCGGATCAGATCATCCGCCGCATCCATCAGCTTGTAAAGATCGCAGGCCGTCTCGATCCCCATCCGGTTCAAGACGGCGATCAGGACTTCAAGCGGCGCATTGCCCGCACCCGCGCCATTCCCGGCAAGAGAGGCATCCACCCGCGTCGCGCCTTCGCGGACCGCAACCACGGAATTTGCGACGCCAAGGCTGAGGTTATGATGGCAATGAATGCCGATCTCGGTTTCAGGCCGAAGGGCACCCCGCAATGCCTTCACCCGCTCTTCCACACCATCCATCATCAGGGCACCGGCCGAATCCGTCACATAGACGCATTCCGCGCCATAGCTTTCCATCAGCAGGGCCTGCTTGACGAGCTGATCCGTCGGGATCATATGCGCCATCATCAAGAAGCCGACAGTGTCCATGCCCATGTTCCGGGCCGCCTCGATATGCTGCTTGGAGACATCGGCCTCCGTGCAGTGAGTGGCGATCCGGACGGACCGCGCGCCCGCATCAAAGGACTGCTTCAGATCGTGAATGGTGCCGATACCGGGCAGCAGGAGGACGGCGACACGGGCCTGCTCCACCACATCGCAAACCGCTTCGATCCATTCAAGATCGGAATGCAGGCCGAAGCCATAATTGAAAGAGGTGCCGGTCAGGCCGTCGCCATGGCAAATTTCGATGGCATCGACCTTCGCCTCATCCAGCGCTTTTGCAATTTTTTGCACCGTCTCAATGCCATATTGGTGGCGCACCGCATGCATGCCATCGCGTAAAGTGACATCCTGAATGTAAAGCTTTCCGGGAGTATTTTTCTGCATCTTTACGACACCTTCTGCATTGCCTTGGTTTCAATCCAGCGCTCAGCCACTTTCAGCGCGGCGGAGGTCATGATATCGAGATTTCCGGCATAGGCAGGCAGGTAATGCGCCGCCCCTTCCACCTCCAGAAAAACCGAGGTTTTAAGGCCGGACGCAAGGCCGATATCCGGGATATTGACCGGGTTGTTATCGCCGATGACTTCGAACTGGACTTCCTGTTTCAACCGGTAACCCGGAACATATTCCTGAACGGTCTTGACCATCCGATGGATGCTTTCCCGAATGGCGTCCTGATCCCCGCCCTGGCTCAGCGTAAAAACCGTATCCCGCATGATAAGCGGCGGCTCCGCCGGATTAAGGACAATGATCGCTTTGCCCCGCTCCGCCCCGCCAACCGTCTCGATGGCGGCGCGGGTCGTTTCGGTGAATTCATCGATATTCGCGCGGGTCCCGGGGCCTGCGGACCGGGAGGATATAGAGGCGACAATTTCGCCATAAACCACCCGTTTCGTCGCCCGCCTGACCGCATGCACGATCGGGATGGTGGCCTGTCCGCCGCAGGTGACCATATTCATGTTTTTCTGCGAGAGATGCTCATCCATATTAACGGAGGGGATGACGTAAGGACCGATTGCCGCCGGCGTCAGATCAATTACCTGCTTGCCGTCGCCCCGCAAAATCGCGTCATGGCGTTCATGGGTCTGGGCGGAAGTGGCATCGAAAACCACCTCGATATCGGCGTAGCAATCAAGCTTTCGCAAGCCATCGATCCCCTCATGGGTCGTCGCGATCCCGAGGCGAGACGCCCGCGCAAGGCCATCCGACGCCGGATCAATCCCGACCATGGCCCCCATTTCAAGCACATCGGACATTCTTTCGATCTTGATCATCAGATCCGTCCCGATATTGCCTGAGCCGATAATTGCCGCTTTGGCTTTCATATCCGTTCCTTCTTTCTGTTTATGCCGGATCGTGATTTAAATTCAGGACGCCGCGAAAGCCGCCCGGACGGAGCCCAGCCCCTCGATCCGGGCTTCAACCACATCCCCGGGGGCTACGGGAACCATCGCCCCAAGGGCACCGGAAAGAATGATGTCTCCTTTTTTAAGCGGCCGCCCGACCCGCGCCATGACTTTCGCAAGCCAGAGAGCGGCCGTGATAGGACTTCCAAGACAGGCAACCCCCGCCCCCATCGAAACGGGCTCGCCCCGCCGCTCCATGATCATGCCGCAGTTTCGAAGATCAAACTCGCCGAGCTTGCGCGGCTGATGCCCGAGGACGAATAGGCCGGAGGAAGCATTATCCGCAATCGTGTCCTGAATGCGGATATCCCAGTTGGCGATCCGGCTGCCGACGATTTCAATCGCCGCGACCGCATAATCGACCGCAGACATAATATCCGCCGTGGTCAAACGTTCCTCATCCAGATCCTGGCCCAAAATAAAGGCAATTTCCGCCTCGACTTTTGGCTGCTGCACCCTGCCGAGATCGACCGGTTCCCCGTCAGATACATCCATATCCGCAAACAGCATGCCGTAATCCGGCTGATCCACCCCAAGCTGCGTCTGGACGGCTTTCGATGTCAGGCCGATCTTGCGACCGACCAGCCGCCGTCCTTCGGAAAGCCATTTTTCCGTATTCAAATTCTGTATCTGGTACGCCGCATCGACGTCACCATCCGGCAGCAGATCCCGTATCGGGGCACAAGGTGTGCCGGAAAGATGCGATTGATAAATGCTGGATGCTGCTTTTTCGATGTCCGCCTGTTTGACCGGCATGGTTCCCTCGACCCTTTTATTCGTAGTTTTCGTTATGGCCCGGAAGACCGCAGCCGAAGAGAAAGGACACCGGCGTTTTGAAATAACGGAAATTTCAAAACAGTTATATCGCGCGTTTTTCCGGATACCCTTGTTGAATACCTTCTGACTTGCCAACCGGAAATTCCAGTATCCAGCGGCTTATCAATCCAGTATTTCTTGGGCAAAAGTATAAGGAAATTGCCGCCTGTA
>SBHH01000337.1 GCA_006226265.1 Alphaproteobacteria bacterium
AGAATATTACAAGGGGGGATATAATCGCGGTGGCGGGCGCAGGGAGGGCTTCGGTTCAGGCAAGGGTGGCGGCCGATTCGGCCGATTCGCGAATCAGGGGCATGAATCGTTGCATTCCAACGCATCTCCCAGAATGGAGACGAGCGGCTCAGGAAGCGGTCGACGCGAGGAAATGCTGGTGCTGACGGTCGTAAACCACCCGGAAATAATAGAAAATCACTTTGAGGAGTTTGCTGCGCTCCGGCTTTCCAGCCCTCAACTTGACAGATTGCGACGTGCGATAATAGATATTGCAGCAGTCGAATCATCTCTTGACTATGCTAGTATGGGGCACCATCTAGCTAAACGTAAATTATCCGGACAGGTGCGGGAGCTTCAGTCGGCGGCAAGATCGCTCGACTGGTTCGCCGGTACAGACGCTGCCTTTGAAGATGCGAGAAGCGGTTGGCTGCATGTTCTTGCCCGACACAAACGCGAAGCGCTGGAGAAAGAAGTGAAGACTGCGGAGCGGGATTTGGGGGAAAACGCAACAGCAGAAAATCTTGACCGTCTGAAGATTGCGAAGCAGGCATTACAGAATGCCGCGGGAAATGAAGCGGAATTGGACGGGTTCGGACTGGCTTCCGGACGGAAAAGCAATATATAGAAATCGATGACTGCGATAACTGCCGTCCGGGGGGATGGAAGGCAGGCAGCTATTTAGGAGTTCGAATTTTATGGCGACAAAAAGTGCGGAAGCGATTGATACGTCCGAGCAGTCCAACGAGAATCCGGACAGCCCACTGATCGACGCCTCCCAGGCGGCTGTTAAAAAGATGCTGGCGAAGGCAAAGGAGAAGGGCTATGTCACCTTCGATGAGCTAAACGCCGTCCTGCCGCAGGACCAGATGTCCTCTGAGCAGATTGAGGATACCATGTCCCTTCTGTCCGAAATGGGCATTAATGTCGTGGAAAATGACGAAGAAGGTGGAGAGGAGAATTCCGATTCCGACAAGGACGACAGCGACGATAACGATGACGATTTCGGCGAAAAGGCCACAAAGGAAGTCGCGGAAAAGCCCGCCACCACTTCCGGAGACCGGACAGATGATCCGGTTCGCATGTATTTGCGCGAAATGGGCACGGTTGAATTGCTTTCGCGCGAGGGCGAAATCGCCATCGCGAAAAGGATTGAGGCTGGCCGCGGCAAGCTGATCGGCGCAATTTGCGAAAGCCCGCTCACCATTCGTGCGATCCTCAACTGGCGCGAATTGATGTTGCAGGAAAAGCTGCTGCTCCGTGATGTGATCGATCTCGATGCGACTTATGGCGCGGGTGCGGCGGCGGAAAAGGCGCTTCAGGAAGGTTTCAGCGAGGACAGCGAGGACGATGAGCTTCCGGCCTCTGGTCTTGACGACAGCGATTCCGATAATGACGATGACAGTGATGAAGACGGTCATGATGATGATGACGATCGCGAAGAGGGGCGCGAACGCGACAGTGGCGACGACGAAGAGGACGACGAGGAGGATGCGGAAGAAAACACCATGTCCCTCGCCGCGCTGGAAGAAACCCTGAAGCCTGAGGTGTTCGAGCGGTTCGATGAAATCGCCAAGACCTACAAGAAGCTTCACAAGCTGCAGGAAGCCCGCCTGACTGCCGCCATGGAAAACGAAAGTGTTTCCAGCGCGCAGGAAAAGAAATACGAGAAGCAGAAGCTTGAACTCGTCAAGCTGATGGATGATGTCCATCTGACCAACAACCGTATCGAGGCGCTGGTCGATCAGCTTTACGGGATCAATCGCCGTCTGATGAGCCTGGAAGGACGTCTCTTGCGTCTTGCGGAACGGCACAAGGTTTCCCGCGCAAGCTTCCTTGAGCATTATTTTGGCGCCGAGCTCGATCCGGGCTGGGTCGAGAAGATGGGTAATCTCAAGACCAAGGGCTGGCGTGAATTTGTCGCGGGCGAAACGGAAGCCATCAACGAAATCCGTGGTGAGATCATCAAGATTTCGTCCGAGTTCGGCATGCCAATGAACGAGTTCCGCCGTATTGTCAGCACCGTCCAGCAGGGCGAACGCGAGGCGAGCCGTGCGAAGAAGGAGATGGTTGAGGCCAACCTCCGTCTCGTGATCTCGATCGCCAAGAAATATACCAACCGCGGCCTGCAGTTCCTCGATCTCATTCAGGAAGGCAACATCGGCCTGATGAAGGCGGTGGACAAGTTCGAATATCGCCGGGGTTATAAATTTTCGACTTACGCGACCTGGTGGATCCGGCAGGCTATTACCCGCTCGATCGCAGATCAGGCGCGTACCATCCGTATTCCGGTGCATATGATCGAGACGATCAACAAGCTGGTCCGGACCTCGCGCCAGATGCTTCATGAAATCGGCCGCGAGCCGACGCCGGAGGAACTGGCCGTCAAGCTCGGCATGCCGCTTGAAAAAGTCCGCAAGGTGATGAAAATTGCGAAGGAGCCGATTAGCCTTGAAACCCCCATCGGGGACGAGGAGGATAGCCATCTTGGTGATTTCATCCAGGACGAGAACGCGGTGCAGCCGCTCGATGCGGCGATCCAGTCGAACCTTCGCGAAACAACGACAAGGGTTTTGGCCTCTCTCACCCCGCGTGAGGAGCGGGTGCTTCGGATGCGCTTCGGCATCGGTATGAATACCGACCATACGCTGGAAGAAGTCGGCCAGCAGTTCTCGGTCACCCGCGAACGCATCCGCCAGATCGAGGCAAAAGCGCTTCGCAAGCTGAAGCATCCAAGCCGCTCGCGCAAACTCCGGAGCTTCCTGGACACTTAAGGAAAGGCGGATGTCAAAAAGCCGGAGCGTTCACGTTCCGGCTTTTTTTTATGCCTGCCATATAGCTAATTGCGCTGCCGCGCCGAACAGGCTAAAACGTCACGAAGACGCGGCTTTTGCGTCGGTAAAGGGATGAAAGCCCCGTTCAATTGCTTTCACGAGGGCCTGTAGCTCAGCTGGTTAGAGCCGTCCGCTCATAACGGACTGGTCGTAGGTTCAAGTCCTACCGGGCCCACCATTTTCCCTCCTGCGAACCCGGTTCCAGTTGAGGAGCGCCTCTGAATCCCGCAGTTCCGGGGCCTCTGGGGATATCCCCTTTGAACGGAGACACACTGATCAGGGCATTTAAGCTGTAATTCGGCATTCGTCTCTGTCGCCCCATTTCAGGGTCCAGTCCATGGGATATTACGATGGGCTATTGATGGAAACCGAGCTGCTTTCGCTGCTCATTCCAGCCGGTCGGGAATAGGATATTTTTGCATCGACCGAAATCAGATCAAGATAAACTGCCCTGTCACAAAGTTAAGTTGATGTGACAACGCCGCAAAGAAACGCTATATAATACGTAAAACTAAAAAGAAAAATTGAGGCATGGCCATGATCCTGAGCGATAGCGATGTAATCGATCGAATTTTTTCCCACATCGATGCTAAAACCACCGATTTGGGGGAAACTGTGTGGCGGGAGCCTGTAGAAAACTACCAATCCGATAAACGGTTCAAGGCGGAAATAGACATGCTGCGGCGCCTTCCGGTGCCCTTTTGTCCCTCCGCAGCATTGCCGGAGAAGGGATCGTTCGTTGCGCGTACGGCCGCACTGACACCGCTGGTGGCGGTCCGCGGGGATGACGGCGTTGTTCGTGCATTTCGAAACAGTTGCCGGCATCGCGGCATGACGGTTGCCGATGGCAACGGCTGCGCCCGCGCATTTGTCTGCCCCTATCATGCCTGGACATATGGGTTGGACGGTAACCTTAAGCATATTCCCGGCCAGGAAGGATTTCCCGAGGTGGATATGTCGGCGCATGGACTGGTCCCCGTCACAACGGAAGAGCGCGGCGGTTTAGTGTTCATCACCCAGGAGGCACCGCTTTCAAACGGGGCGTTGGATGCGCTGCCCGAGCTACTCAATCCGAAACAGGACCTGTTCGATCAGACGGAAATTACGGATAATGCCAATTGGAAGCTCATCGCCGAAACCTCTATGGAGGGGTATCATATCAAGAGCCTGCATAACCGAACATTCTATCCTTACGGTCTCAACAATATAAATGTGGTAGAGAACTTCGGAACCAACTCACGGATTATTTTCCCCTTCCGCCGGATAAATAAACTGCGGGATATTCCGAAAGAGGAGCGGCGTATTAATGGTATGGCGACCTATGTCTACCAGCTCTTTCCCAACACCCACGTTTCTGTTTTGTCCAATCATACGCAACTGATTGTGCTGGAACCTGTTTCGCCGACGGAAACCCGGTCAATCGTATATCGTATGCGTAACCTGAATGCTGACGGGACGCCTGTTGATCTGGAGGTTGCGAAGCGCGACGCCGTTTTCGTCAAAAGTTCGGGTATCGAGGAAGATCGGGATGCCGCGCGCACCATTCAGGCGGGGCTCAACTCCAAGGCTAACAGTCATTTTACCTTCGGATATTTCGAAAAGGCCATTGTCCATTTTCACGAAACGCTGGATGCTCATCTCGCGCAACCGAACCGTGACGATCTTTAGCAAATTGAATTGAAAGCATGCGGACGGAATTGTCAGAAGAAAATATCTGGCTGCCCTTGATAAAAGGGTTGTTTCGAACGCAGAATTCCTAATCTTTTGCATCGGTGGAGATTGTTCCCCGCCAGTTGCGAACGCGTAGACCTTCCAGGAAAATGGTGAGGAAATTATCGGCGATATCTGCATAGGCATCGCGATCCCCCTCAGTATTCCAATGCGGGACCCAGTTGAACGCTCCGAAAAGGGCCGCAGTGGCAAGTTTTGGCTCGCAGGGTGCGATGGTTCCGTCTGCAATCCCCTGCTGGATAAGTTCCCGCACAGCAAGGTCGAGCTTCCGGCGCCCGTTCCGTAAAATTTTCCGGCTGTCGTCAGATAACACCCGGTCTTTTGATAGCGTCAGGCAGGCTCCGAACTCATTGGAGAGTAAATCCATATAGCTCCGCATGACGATCGCGAGTCGCTCCAGGGGCGGCATATCGAGATTCTTGCTGTTATCCATGGCTTCCTGCATAAATTCGAGAGCAAGTCGGCTGCATTCGAACAGGATGTCATCTTTATTTTTGACATAATAATACAACGTCCGTTTGGAGACATTCAGTTCAGACGCAATATCGTCGAGCGACGTCCGGTCAAAACCGCGGGCGTTAAAGAGTCTGGCGCCCGTGCTTAAAACCGCCATGCGTTTCTGCTCACGTGGATCATCCCTATTTAAAGTCACTTCAGTCCAAACCATCGTACCTACCTTATCTTTTCAACATTCACAGACGTCCTCTAAACAATCGCCCCTGAAGGGTAAGCTGTAATGTATGGGCAGTATAGACCATTTATATTGACATGTAACCCACTAGTGGGT
>SBHH01000304.1 GCA_006226265.1 Alphaproteobacteria bacterium
CGCCGGATCGTCGATCTCGTTTCCTCCGGTGCGACACTGGAAGCGAACGGCCTTGTCGAGGTCGAACGTATTCTCGACATCACCTCGCGGCTAGTGGTCAATCGTGCGGCCCTCAAAACACGATCGGTCGAACTAAACGGCTGGATTGAGAAATTTCGCGAGGTCGTCAATGACAAGTAAGTTCAATTCTGCGGACGCGGGATTCGCCGCAGCGTTCGATGCGCTTCTTAACCAGAAACGCGATAGCGACGCCGACGTCAGCAATGTCGCCGCAGATATTCTGGCTGATGTCCGGAAAAGGGGCGACGCTGCGGTTCTGGACTATACCAACCGCTTTGATCGGGTTTCACTCGCCGATGCGGCCGCGTTCCGGGTAAGCGCCGAAGAAATCGCAGAGGCAAAAGCGAATTGCGATACCGAGACACTAAAGGCCCTCGAAACGGCGGCAAAGCGGATCGAAGCCTATCATCAGCAACAATTGCCGTCGGATCATTATTATGAGGATGAGGACGGCGTTGGACTCGGTTATCGCTGGACTGCCATCGAGAATGTCGGTCTTTATGTGCCGGGCGGCCTCGCGACTTACCCATCCTCGGTTCTGATGAATGCTATTCCGGCCAAAGTCGCGGGCGCGACGCGCCTTGTCATGACCGTGCCGATGCCGGACGGTTTGATCAATCCACTGGTTCTCGCCGCCGCTGATCTCTGCGGCGTGCAGGAAATCTATCGCATTGGCGGCGCGCAGGCCATTGGCGCCCTTGCCTATGGCACGGAAACCATCTCGCCCGTCGACAAGATCGTCGGTCCCGGCAATGCCTATGTCGCCGCCGCGAAAAAGCATGTCTTCGGCACCGTTGGCATTGACATGATCGCCGGCCCCTCGGAAATTCTAGTGGTGGCAGATGGTAAAAACGATCCCGCCTGGATCGCCGCCGATCTTTTAAGTCAGGCAGAACATGATCCGGTTGCCCAGAGTATCCTGATCACGAACGATGCGGATTTTGCAACTGAGGTCGAGAAGGCGGTCGAGCATCATCTTTCGAGCCTAGCCCGCGCCGATATTGCCCGCGCAAGCTGGAATGACTATGGTGCCATCATCATGGTTAGGAACATGGAAGAAGCCCCCGGCCTCGTCGACAGGATTGCGCCCGAACATCTGGAACTTTGCGTGGAGGAGCCGGAAGTACTGGCAAAAAGCATCCGTCATGCGGGCGCAATTTTCATGGGCCGCTATACCCCGGAAGCGATGGGCGATTATGTCGCCGGTCCGAACCATGTGCTGCCGACGTCCCGCACGGCCCGCTTTTCCTCCGGTCTTTCGACGCTTGATTTCGTGAAACGGAGCTCGCTTTTAAAGCTGAACGCGGACAGTCTTGCGAAAGTGGGACCATACGCCGTTACGCTCGCGAAATCGGAAGGGCTCGGCGCCCACGCCCTGTCTGTCTCGATACGATTGAACATGCCGGAGTAACGCCGAGGGGGAGCCGGAATGACCATGGCCGACACGCAGCATATTATCAAGATCGCACTCGATGAGAAAACCGTCGTCCGGCGGAATGCGGATATCGAGCATGAACGCAAAGTCGCCATTTTCGACATCCTGGATGAAAATTCTTTCTGTGTGACCGGTTTTGAAAATGATGGTCCCTACTCCCTGCACCTCTGTATTGAGGACAATCGGCTGATTTTCGATGTGCGTACGGAAGATGACGAAGCGGAACTCGTCCGGATCCCCCTGCCCGTCATTTCCTTCCGCCGGATCATCAAGGATTATTTCCAGGTTTGCGAAAGCTATTTCGATGCCATCAAGACCGGTTCCCCGTCCAAGATCGAAGCCATCGATATGGGCCGCCGGGGCCTGCATAACGAAGGGTCGGAGCTTCTGAAAGAAAGGCTACAGGAAAAAGTAGAGACAGATTTCGATACGGCACGCCGTCTCTTTACCCTGATGTGCGTTTTGCATATCCGGGGGTGAGATTTCAAATGCAGAAAGTCCCCAACAATGGCCTGCGCGCAACGGGCCGCTGCCAGAATGCGAAATCCGGTCTGTCATGAGCAAATCGCCCTTTTCCGATATTCTGCCAGGAAGCGTGCTGTTTGCCTGCACACATAACAGTATTCGCTCCGCCATGGCGGAAACCATCATGAAAAGCCTTTACGGTCTTACGGTCTATGTGGACAGTGTCGGTGTCAGAGCCCGTAGCATCAACGGTTTTGCAATTGAAGTGATGGATGAGATCGGACTCGACTGCTCTCGCCACATCGCGAAGAGTTTCGACGACTTGGAGGACAGCTCCTTCGACCTCATAATTTCCCTGTCACCGGAAGCGCATCACAAAGCGCAGGATCTCACCCGCGCGACGGCAAGCGAAACGGAGTTCTGGAATATCATCGACCCCTCTCTGACCGAGGGAAACCGGGAAATGCAGCTCAACGCCTATCGGCATACGCGCGATGACCTTTACGAAAAGATCAAGGCCCGATTCCGGACCGGTCCCATGCCGCGGGTTTGAAAGAAAGAGATTATTTCTGCACTTGTTGCGTAATTTTCGTACATGTCGGCTTTTTTCTTCCAAGTAAAACAAAGGAAAAGCTTGCCAATGAGCATACTGCGCCTTTATTTTGCAGCGATCCGAAACAATTGGACCAGGAATTTATGGCAAAAGAAGAGTTATTGGAGTTTGAAGGAACGGTAACGGAATTGCTGCCCAACGCAATGTTCCGCGTCGTTCTGGAGAATGACCACGAAGTCCTCGCCCATACGGCAGGCAAAATGCGCAAGCATCGCATCCGCGTTCTCGCGGGCGACAAGGTTACGGTCGAAATGACCCCGTACGACCTCACTAAAGGCCGGATTACCTTCCGTTACAAATAAGGTTACTGTATGGGAGAGCGACCAGACGTCCCGGCTGCGAGCACCCCCGCCACGGCAGGAGACGGCATGAAATCAGCCTCACCCCAGGCAAGAGCCCCGCTGGTTCTGGCCTCCGCCTCGCCAAGGCGGCTTTCCCTCCTCAAACAACTGAACATCGTCCCGGACATCATCGCGCCGGCGGATATCGATGAGTCCCCCGTGAAAGCAGAGCGGCCGCGCGATCTGGCGCGCCGTCTTGCAGCGGAGAAAGCAGCTGCGGTCACCGGAAAATTCACCGGGCATTTTCTCCTTTCCGCCGATACGGTCGTCGCTGTCGGCCGCCGGGCCCTTGGCAAGGCCGTCGATGAGAAGGAGGCACGGGACTTCCTAACCCTTCTTTCCGGCCGCCGCCATCAGGTGTATACAGGCGTGAGCCTTGTTTTACCGGACGGACGGATGATCTCGCGCCTTATCTCCACTGCTGTGATCTTTAAGGTCCTCGACGAGTTTGAGATCAAAGGCTATCTTGCAACCAATGAATGGCAAGGCAAGGCCGGCGGTTATGCCATTCAGGGCCGCGCCGCCGCCTTTGTTCGTTCGATTCAGGGATCCTACAGCAATGTCGTCGGCCTGCCCCTCTTTGAGGTTTCCAACCTTCTCGCGGGCAATGGCTATCCCGTCTGGGGGAGAGGATGAATGACGAACCGGCTGCTGATCGACGCCGGGCTTTTTGCGCTTCGCGCCGCGCTGATTGAGGATGACCGGGTAACGGAGCTCTATATCGATCCCGCGGATGCCTCCTCTGCCATCGGCGATTTCTATCTCGGCCGCGTTCAGAAAATCATGCCCGACCTCGACGGGACCTTTGTCGATCTTGGCCCCATAGGCGAGGGCTTCCTACTTGCGCGCGATATCGCAAAAGACGGAACACCCATCAATCGCCTCATCCATGAAGGGGAGAAAGGGCTTTTTCAAGTCATGCGGGACCCGGCGGGCGGCAAGGGCTTGCAACTCACCCGGAATCTTCGTCTCGACACCGGTCATTTCATCTTCACGCCCGGCGGCAAAGGGCTGGATCTATCGAAGAAAATCCGAAAAAAGAAAGCAAGGGCAGATTTCGAAGCCATAGTTGCGCCGCTTATCACCGAAGGCCGCGTGATGGTGCGAACGGCGGCGGCAACGACGACAGAGGTGGCGTTGCGCGCGGAAGCTGACCTTCTCGCATCGGAATGGCGCTTGGTAAGCGAAGCATATGCAAAAGCGACAAAACCCGGACCGCTTGCTCCTCTCAATACCCCGCTCACCCGCCTGCTCCGCCGCTTTATCGGGCGTGATATCGATATCCTGATCCAGCAGGCGGACGCTTACGCCGCCGCCCGACGTTATTTAAACGCGCTCTCCCCCGCCATGGCAGAAAAAGTAATCCATTGGCAGGACAGGACGCCGCTTTTTGATCATTTCGAGATTGAAGCCGCGATTGATGAGACGATAGAAACGCGTCTTCAGCTTCCCTCCGGCGGGAATATCGTAATCGAACGAACGGAAGCCCTTCTCGTGATCGACGTTAATTCCGCAGGCCGGACTGTGAAGGCGGGTGTCACCTCCCCCGCCCTTGCCACAAATCTGGAGGCGGCGGAAAAAATCGCCGCTCATCTTCGGCTTCGCAACGAAAGCGGCATTGTCATCGTCGACCTGATCCAGATGAATGATGCAAACGGCCTCAAGCGAATTAGCAAGGTTTTTGAGGATGCCTTTGCAAAGGATCCGGTGCCAACACGGCTCATCGGCATGACGGAGCTTGGCCTTCTGCAAATCACCCGGAAACGGACACGTCCACCAATTTCCGAAATCCTGACAAAGCCTTGTGCGCATTGCAACGGCATCAGGCACGAGCCCGCCCTTCATCGCCAACTCACCCGGCTGGCGCAGACGCTGGAAGCAACTGTCCGCTATGGCGCCGTGCGAGGATTGATTTCTCTTTCGGTGGGCGAGGCGCTTGGTCCTGCAATTTCCCTTCACAAGAACGCCATGGAAACCTATCTTGGGCGGAAGCTGGATATTTCGGTGGAGGCGAGCCTGCCCACCTGTGACTACAGGATTGACTGACAAAGCACTATGACGGAAGAAACCATCAAAACCCGCTCCTGCCCGCAATGCGGCAAGCCGACCGTGCAGGAATTCCGGCCCTTTTGCTCGGACCGCTGCAAACAACTCGACCTCGGCAAATGGTTTAACGAGGCTTATGTGATCCCGGGCGAGGAAACCATCCCCGCCAATGATCCGGAAGACGATTGATCCCTCCCTTTTATGTGTCTTTTCAAGGGCTTCGACAGGAATTACCGATGCCATTGCAATTTTACAGATTTTTCACGCAAGAGCTATGGACAGTCCGGATTATTTCTTTTATAAACCTGCTTCCTCGCCAGCGCGCGAATGCGCTTCTGGCCGGTCGCCCAGGTAGCTCAGTTGGTAGAGCAGCGGACTGAAAATCCGCGTGTCGGTGGTTCGA
>SBHH01000223.1 GCA_006226265.1 Alphaproteobacteria bacterium
TTTGAGTCAGATCGACCTGCCGCTTGGCATGCGTTCGGGCCTGCATGAGGCGGTCGATGTGCTGAAAGGCGTGAAAGGCATCGACTTCATCCATTTCGGCGAGGCCGATGTGGTGCGCCATCCGCTGGTGACTCGCATTGTCCGCGCCTATGGCGAACATGACCGGGAAAAACAGCTGGCGCTTAACGCCCGGAATAACTGAGACTAACGGCCGAATTAAAACCATGACCGTTCTGACCGAACCCCGACCGACCCCGCTTCCCTTCACGCTTGAGCTTGCGCTGACCGTGGAGGAGGAAGGCTGGGATAAAATTTTCTCCGCGCCCGAGGCCGAGATTGTAACCTTCGCGGCGCTAAGCCATCTCGACCTGCCGGAACGGGCCATACCGGGCGCCGTGGTGGAGGTGAGCATCGTTCTCACAAACGACGCTGCCATTCAGAAACTCAATCTCGCCTATCGCGGTAAGGATACGCCGACCAATGTGCTTTCTTTCCCCGATACGGAATTGTCGGAAGCCGAGCTTCGCACCGCTGCCGCACTGGAGGAACCATTGCTCCTTGGCGACATCGTCATGGCGCGCGAAACCCTGATGCGCGAGGCGAAGAAGCAGGAAAAGGCGCTCAGCGATCATCTCGCCCATCTGCTGGTTCATGGACTTTTACATCTTGTCGGCTATGACCATATAGAAGACAATGAAGCCGAAGAGATGGAGCGGCTGGAAATTGCCATTCTGGAGACCATGAACATAGCCAATCCGTATGAGACTTCACTATCGGCCCGGGAAACTACAGGAGACGCCGGCTAGAAAATGACAGATGATGTTTCGAGTAACACCCTCTCCGGAAACGGGGAGGAACAGAAACCGCAGCGGCCCCAAAACGGGGTTCTGCATGTCCTGAAGCGGGTTCTCGGGATCGGCCAGCAATCGGAGGGCAGTGTCCGCTCCACACTTGAGGAGTTGATCGAGGAACATAACGATCCAGAACAATCGATCAACGATTCCGAAAAGATGATGCTCACCAATATCCTGAGCTTCAGCGAACTTAGCATCGCCGACGTCATGATCCCGCGCGCCGATATCGAGGCGATCGATGCGAGCCTCACCCTCGACCAGATGGTGGAGCGGTTCCGCGAGACCAACCATTCGCGCCTGCCGGTCTATAACGAGACCCTCGATAATGTCACCGGCATGTTCCATATCAAGGATCTGATCAATTTCTGGGGTGAACCGGATGCCGGAAACTGGCAGAATTTTCGCCGCGAAATCCTGTTCGTGCCGCCATCCATGTCGGTGCCGGACCTGCTTCTCAAAATGCGCGCGACGCATATCCATATGGCTGCGGTGGTCGATGAATATGGCGGAATTGACGGCCTTGTCACAATTGAGGATCTGGTCGAGGAAATCGTCGGCGATATCGAGGACGAGCATGACGAACAGGAAGGCCCGTTGATCACGGTGACGCCGAACGGCGCGCTGGAGGCAGATGCCCGCGCCTCGATCGAGGAACTGGAAGAAATGCTGGAAATTGACCTTCTGCCCGAGGATGAGGATGAAGAGGTCGATACCGTCGGCGGGCTTGTCTTCCAGATTGCGGGCCAAATTCCGGCGCGCGGCGAGATTATTTCGCATCCGGGCGGCAGCCTCGATTTCGAGATCATCGATGCCGATCCGCGAAAAGTCAAAAAGGTGCGCATCCACCGCCGCCCGGAATAGGGCACGCAATCGATGTCTGCAATAAATGCCTGGATCGGACGGCTTCCGTTTTTAAAACGCGCCCTGCTTGCCTTTCTTTTGGGGGCGCTTGTCGCACTTGCCCTCGCGCCTGTCTATATGATGTTCCTGCTGCCGGTCAGCTTTACCGGCCTTGTCTGGATCATGGCGGCGGCGAAAACCCGCAAGCAGGCCTTTTTCACCGGCTGGTGGTTTGCCTGGGGCCAGTTTATTGCAGGTCTTTACTGGATCGGCGTCGCCTTCACCGTCGATGCCGCCACCCATGAGTGGTTGATGCCGCTCCCCGTGCTGGCGCTGCCCGCCTTCCTGGCTATTTTTTCCGGCTTCGCCTGTCTTTTCACCTGGATGAGCCGGGCGGAGGGATTGGCCCGGCTTCTTATCTTCGCCGCGATCTGGACGGCAGGTGAATATATCCGCGGCATTATTTTCACCGGCTTTCCCTGGAACCTTGTGGGCTATGTCTGGGGCGCCAATCTCCCCGTCCTGCAATCGGTGGCCTATATCGGCATTTACGGCCTGACCCTGATCACGGTGTTTGTAAGCTGCCTTCCTGCGCTCATTGGTGAGACGGGGGGGTCCGCCCGCACCGCGCGCTATGCCCTGCTTTTGGGATGTAGTCTTTTCGCGGCGCTGGTCGGTCTTGGCGCCTATCGCCTGACAGCGCCCGCCCCCGGCATCTATGAGAAGACCAATCTCCGGCTGGTTCAGCCGAACATCGCCCAGACCGATAAATGGAAACAGGACCTTCGCGTGGGTCATGTCCGCAAGATTCTCCAACTCAGCCTTACACCGGCGACCCAAAAACCCGATTATCTGATCTGGCCGGAAACCGCCGTTCCCTTTTACCTTACAACTTCGGAAAGCCTGCGGAACGAACTTGCGGATTTCGTTCCCAAAGGCGGCGCCATCATCACCGGTGCGCCCCGCTACAGCCCCGTCACGCGGCAATATTGGAACAGTCTGCAGGCGCTCGATGAAAAGGGCCGGATCACGGCGATTTATGACAAGCAGCATTTGGTGCCTTATGGCGAATATATGCCGCTTCGCTCTCTCATGACGATGACCGGGCTCACGCATCTCATCCCGGCGCTCGACCAGATGTCGGATTTTGCAAGCCCTGATAAAACCGCGCCCCGCATCGTCAAGATCGGCAACCTGCCGCCTGCCCGGGCGATGATCTGCTACGAGATCGCCTTCCCCTGGGAAGTGGCGACGGGCAGGCCTTTTGACTGGATCCTAAATATCACCAATGACGGCTGGTTCGGAAATACCTCTGGCCCCTATCAGCATCTCGCCATGGCGCGCACCCGCGCCATCGAACAGGGCGTCGCCGTTGTGCGCGCCGCCAATACAGGAATTTCCGCGATTATCGGTCCCTACGGCCGGTTCGAGAAGCGTCTTGGCCTTGACATGAGCGGGGTTGTCGATGGCGCCCTGCCCCGGCCTCTGCCCGGCCGCACTCTTTATGCCCGTTTCGGCGAATATATTCCCGTTGGGCTCACGCTTTTCTTCCTTGCGGCAGGCGCTTTATTGTCGAAGCAGCGCCGCCGCCGCCGACTACGCTTGTCCGCTTGACTAGGGCTTTTTTATAACGATACTGGCGATGGGAAGAAGAAAACGCTAATTTCAGTTATTTTTACACAAATATTTGTGATTTTTTAATATACGTTTGAGATTTTTCCTTCCCTGATATCTGGATTTAACGAGGAAAAGAAAATGGCAAACCATCCCGTTGATGTTCATGTGGGAAGCCGTGTCCGTATGCGCCGTACTCTCCTGGGCCTCAGTCAGCAGAAGCTGGGCGGCAAACTCGGTCTGACTTTTCAGCAGGTCCAGAAATATGAGCGCGGTGCCAATCGGATCGGGGCCAGCCGTCTTTTCGAACTCTCTGAAATACTTGACGTTCCTCCCTCCTTTTTCTTCGAAGGCATACCGACGGACAGCGCTCGAGACGGCTATGGCGTCGAAGAGCCGGAGGAGGAGTTCGAGCATAAGTATCTCGGTAAGCGCGAAACGCTGGAATTGGTGCGCGCCTATTACAAGATCACGGACATCGAGGTCCGCAAACGGATTTTCGATGTGATCAAATCTGTGTCCGGACAACTGGAAAGCGGGGATGAGAAACTTTCGGACTGAGCTCTGTCCGAACGACATTGGCTTGACCGCATTTCCGATTTTGATAAAGTGCGGCCAGCTTTTTCATACGAATTGTATTATGATGCACCGCCCTGATCGGTTATCAAGTGGTGCCGCAGTCGAACAAGAGGATATGTGAGTGCCTAGCAAGAATTTTCTTTTTACCAGTGAATCCGTTTCCGAAGGTCACCCGGACAAGGTCTGCGACCGCATTTCGGATAGCATCGTCGATCTCTATCTCGCTGCCGATCCGTATTCACGTGTCGCCTGTGAAACCATGACGACCACCAACCGCATCGTTCTTTCGGGCGAGGTGCGCGGCCCGGCCGGCATCACCAAGGCGCTGATCGAGGAGACGGCGCGCAACGCGGTCCGCGAGATCGGCTATGAGCAGGAAGGCTTCCATTGGAAAAATGCGGCGGTCGATGTGTATCTGCATGCTCAGTCCGCCGATATCGCACAAGGTGTCGATGCCGCAGGCAACAAGGATGAAGGCGCGGGCGATCAAGGCATCATGTTCGGCTATGCGGTCAATGAGACCGATGTGCTGATGCCGGCGCCGATCTATTATTCGCACAATATTCTGAAGGAACTGGCCAAGGTCCGTCATAGTGGCGCGGAAAAGGGCCTGGGCCCGGATTCGAAAAGCCAGGTCACCCTCGCCTATGAAGACGGCAAGCCGGTGCGCGCAACTTCTGTTGTCGTCTCGACCCAGCATGCGGAAGGGATGGAAACCGAAGAAGTGCGCGAAATTGTCCGGAAGTATGTGACCAAGGTCCTGCCTGACGGTTGGATGTGCCCGGAAGACGAATTCTACGTCAATCCGACCGGCAAGTTCGTGATCGGCGGACCGGACGGCGATGCGGGCCTCACCGGCCGCAAGATCATTGTCGATACCTATGGTGGCGCCGCGCCGCATGGCGGCGGCGCCTTTTCGGGCAAGGATCCAACCAAGGTCGACCGCTCTGCCGCCTATGCGTCGCGCTATCTGGCAAAAAACGTCGTGGCTTCCGGCCTCGCCGACCGCTGCTGCATCCAGGTTTCCTACGCAATTGGCGTCTCCAAGCCGCTGTCGCTCTATGTTGACCTGTTCGGCACGGGCACAGTCGACGAGGAACGCCTGTCGAAGGTACTGATGGAGCTGATGGACCTGAGCCCGCGCGGCATCCGCGAGCATCTCGGCCTCAACAAGCCGATCTATGCCCGCACCGCCGCCTACGGTCATTTCGGCCCGGCGCCGGATGCGGACGGCGGCTTCTCCTGGGAGAAGACGGATCTCGCAGATGAATTACGGTCTGCCTTCGCCTGATTGTGTAAGCAATGACGGACAGCCCGGAGCGAGGAAAACGCATCCTTTATGGACGGCGTCGAGGGAAGCCCTTGCGCAAAGGCCAGCAGGTTCTGATCGATCGGGACCTGCCGCGCCTTCGCGTCGCTTTGCGCGAGACGCCGGTCGATCTTGCCGACTTGTT
>SBHH01000369.1 GCA_006226265.1 Alphaproteobacteria bacterium
CTGGGAAGGTCGATAATTCGAATGAACGCGAGGGACATATGCGGAAGTTTGCGAAAATCTGTCTTGGGGAAAAACTTTATGTTAGGCTCGGCGCGCGCTGGGCGATTTATCGGACAGGGAACGAATCGTAAATGGGGAAGCTTGCCGATCAGAAGAACAGCGCCGCCGCCGGGATTTCGCTTCGCAAACTCGCGCCGCTCATTGTACTTCTTCTTATCCTTGCCGCCTTTTTCGCATTCGATCTTGATGATTATCTGACCTTCAAGGCCTTGAGCGATAACCGCGACGACCTTCTCGCTTTCGTTGATGCGCATTACTGGCTGGCCGCCCTTATCTATATGGGGCTCTATGTGGTCGCCGTCGCCTGCTCTTTTCCGGGCGGACTCCTGATGACCGTGACGGGGGGTTTCCTCTTTGGCTGGATCGCTGCGGGCTTTATGACGGTTTTTGCGGCGACCCTTGGCGCGACCATCCTTTTCCTGATTGCCGAAACTGCGCTTGGCGAACCGCTCCGTCACAAGGCGGGGCCCTGGCTCACCAAGCTTGAAAAAGGCTTTCAGGACGATGCCTTCAATTATCTGCTTTTTCTCCGCCTTGTGCCGGTCTTCCCTTTCTGGCTGGTCAATATCGCCCCTGCTTTCCTGGGGGTCGGGCTCTCAACCTATGTGATCGGGACCTTCATCGGCATCATTCCGGGCACCTTCGTCTTTGCCTATCTTGGTGTTGGCCTCGACAGCATCATTGTCGAGCAGCAGGAGGTTTATCATTCCTGCATCACTGCCGGAAATGCGGGCTGCAGCATGGATTTCCAGATTTCCTCGCTGCTCACAAAAGAAATTCTTTTCTCCTTCATCGCGCTCGGGCTTATGTCGCTCCTCCCCATTCTTCTCAAGAAATGGCGCAAGGGAAAGACAAGCCGGACGTCGGGATCGTAAAACATGACAACAATAAAGACTGATATCTGCGTGATTGGTGGCGGCTCTGGCGGGCTGTCGGTCGCGGCGGGCGCAAGCCAGATGGGCGCGAAAACGGTTCTGGTTGAAGGCGGCAAAATGGGGGGCGATTGCCTCAATTATGGCTGCGTGCCCTCAAAGGCGCTTCTTGCCGCGGCGAAAAAGGCAAGCTTCCTGAAAGATGCATCGGACTTTGGCCTGACTTCATCGCCTGTCTCTGTCGATTTCGCAAAAGTCATGGATCATGTGAAAGGGGTGATCGCCGGGATTGCCCCGCATGACTCAGTGGAACGCTTTGAAAGTCTCGGCGTGACCGTATTGCAAGGCTATGCCCGCTTTATCTCGGGTCGGGAGATCGAGGTGAACGGGACGAAAGTTGCCGCACGCCGCTTTGTTATTGCGACGGGATCGCGGGCTGTTGCGCCGCCCGTTCCGGGGCTGGAGGACGCGGGCTATCTCACCAACGAGACGATTTTTGAAAACAGGATATTGCCCGCACATCTGCTGATCATCGGCGGCGGGCCCATCGGCCTTGAGATGGCACAGGCCCATGCGCGGCTTGGCGCGAAAGTCACGGTGCTGGAGGCATTTCGTGCGTTCGGGAAAGACGATCCGGAGTTAAGTGCGATTGTGCTGGAAAAGCTCCGCGCGGAAGGCATCGATATCCGGGAGAATGTCAAAATCGCCTCGGTCTCGAAAGAGGAGGGCGGCTATCGTCTTTCCCTCGGTGACGACGGGACAGAGCAAATCACCGGCTCCCACCTTCTTGTCGCGGCGGGGCGCAAAGCCAATGTCAAAAACCTTAATCTGGAGGCGGCGGGCGTTGACTATACCGCGAAAGGCGTCACGGTCGATGCCGGGCTTAAATCCTCCAACCGGCGGATCTATGCCATCGGCGATGTCGCGGGCAGTTATCAATTCACCCATATCGCGGGCTATCATGCCGGGATCGTGATCCGAAGCGCGCTGTTCCGCCTGCCCGCCAAGGTGAATTATGCGGCTGTGCCCTGGGTCACCTTCACGGATCCGGAACTTGCCCATGTCGGCCTTTCCGAGAGAGAGGCGCGGGAAAAAGAGGGAGATAGCCTCCGCGTGATGCGCTTTTCCTTCGATGAAAATGACCGGGCGCGGGCGATGCGTGAAACCACAGGCTTTATCAAGGCTATCACGACGAAGAGCGGCAAGATCCTGGGCGCGAGCATTGTCGGGCCGGAGGCGGGAGAGCTGATCCATGCCTGGGCGCTCGCCATCTCGGGCGGGCTGAAAATAGGCTCGGTGGCAAGCTATATTGCGCCTTATCCAACCCTTGGCGAGGTATCGAAGCGGGCCGCGGGCAATTTCTACACGCCAAGCCTGTTCAGTTCTAAAACACGCCGTCTTGTGCGGTTTCTCTCCCTTTTCGGGTAACGCCGCCATAACGGTTTCGTGACCTCTGTTGATTCGGAATTTAGAACCTAAAGGTTCATTCTCATTCCTGCCGGGACGAGGAATATGCCCGGAGAAATTACGGAACAATTCTGGAGGCAAATATGTTCAAGGAAGTTTTAACCGCTGCGGCGATCGCGACCATGGCTGCATCGACAGTCGTTCCGGCCGCCGTTGCGAGCTGCGCGCCGAAAAAGGCCTGCAACGCCTGTTCGGCCAAGAAGGCCTGTAACCCTTGCGCCGCGAAAAAGGGCTGCAACGCCTGCAATCCGTGCAAGGCCAAGAAGAACCCTTGCAACCCTTGCAACCCCTGCAAGGCTAAAAAGAACTGATAATGAGGGGAAAGGGCTTATTAAGATCCTTCCGACAGGCGGACCGGTATCATTCAGTTGATGCCGGTCCGTTTTTTTGTTCTATTTCGAAATATGAATTTTCTGAAAAAGATGACGGGGCTGTCGAACAGCCTGTCCGCGCGGCTCCTGATCCTGACGTTGGTATTCGTGATGCTGGCGGAAGTGCTGATCTTCGTGCCTTCCGTCGCCTTTTTCCGGCTCACCTATCTGATCAAGAAGACGGATTTTGCGCATCTTGCCGCCCTCTCGCTTTTAGCTTCACCGGACAATATGGTCTCGGACGATCTGCGAGAGGAATTGTTGTTCCGCGTCGGCGCCCGCAGCGTTGTCTTCCATGGTGCGAATTCCCGCATCCTGATGCTGAGCGAGAATATGCCGCCCAAAATCGATGCCGAGTTCGATCTGGCGAACCGCAATCCCTTCATGCTGATCGAGGATGCCTTCATGACCCTGATGGTTGGGCCGGGACGGATCATCCGCGTTATCACGCCGATCCGGAACGAGCCCAATTCCTCGCTCGAAGTGATTATTGACGAGGCGCCGCTGATCGCCGCCATGTATGACTATGCCTGGAATATCTTTTGGCTGTCGCTGATCATTTCCGCCCTGACGGCGGTGCTGGTGTATCTTTCGCTCCACTGGATGATGGTTCGTCCCATGCGGAGGTTAAGTGAGAGCATGATCGCCTTCCGCCGCGCGCCCGAGGATATCACCCGGAGCCTTGTCCCTTCGAAACGGCAGGATGAAATCGGCGTGGCGGAACGGGAACTTGAAATCATGCAATCGCGTGTGCGGGCAGCTCTTAAGCAAAAGCAGCATCTCGCCGCGCTCGGGACGGCGGTGACAAAGATCAGCCATGATTTGCGCAACATCCTTTCGACTTCCCAGATCGTCAGCGACAGTCTTTCGCAAAGCGATGATCCGAAAGTGCAGAAGATATTGCCGCGTCTGATGACCAGCATCGACCGCGCGATCGAGCTTTGCACTCAGACCCTGAAATACGGAAAGGCCGACGAGAGGGAGCCGAAGCGGGAGCGGTTCCTGCTCGCCCCGCTGGTCAACGAGGTACAAAATTCCCTCGGACTTGCGGAAGGAAACGGTATCCTCTGGCAGACCGACATCGCTGGGAACTTCATGCTGAATGCGGACCGGGACCAGTTCTATCGCATCCTTCTCAATCTCTGCCGCAATTCGCTGCAGGCAATGACGGGCAGCGGGCGGATTGATATCTCCGCCGGCCGTCAGGGTGGCATCGCAGCGATTCGGATTCAGGATACCGGTCCCGGTATGCCCGCGAAGGCGAAGGAGCATTTGTTTGAACCGTTCTCCGGATCGACCGGGCCGCAGGGAACAGGGCTCGGCCTTTCGATTGCGCATGAACTGGTGACGGCGCATGGTGGACAGATCAGGCTGGAGAAGTCCGGATCGGACGGAACCGTCTTCTGTATTACACTTCCGGATTAACCGATTGTAAAGCAATGGCCATTACTCTTGCTGGCGTAAGTAGCAAGCTAGGCCAGATGGGCCTCATCCGGAGTAAAAATGGTTCTGACGCATGTCGTGAAGATGACGGTTTTGCCGCTTTTGCTGATATTCTTGTCGGGATGCTCCACAAATATCGCAAAGGCAATCGACGCGCGGGTTTCCAGTCTTGTCGGTGCGGACTGCTCTGCTACCAATTTATCCGTTGGAAAGAGCTACTGTCAGGAACGTTTGGTCGCCGATGAACTGGAACCCGTCTATTGCTACAAGACGCTTGGATCCGTGACCTGTTACGGGAAGGAAAACCCCTATAATACCGAACGTTCCGATCGGGTAAGAAAAGTACTTGCGCTTGGCTCAAACGGCAGCTCCTATTCGGCGGCAGGTCAGCCTTCCAAAAGCATGGTTGCGGACAGAAAAAGCGCCGAGTAGCACGATACAAAGTCTTGGCGCGAAAAAGCTTTCCACGGAATTGTCACGAAAGCCCTCTTTATTTACGGCGGAAAATTGCTACCTTGTCAGATAACTTCCTGCAAGGAGACTTGATCCGTCATGACGTGGAATCCCGAACAATACAGCCTCTTCTCTGATCATCGTTTGCGCCCGGCGCTGGACCTTCTGACCCAGGTGCCTTTGCATGCGCCAGCAGTGATTTACGATCTTGGCTGTGGGCCCGGGAATGTCACGGCGCTTCTCTCCCAGCGCTGGGGAGAAGCCGTCATCATCGGCATCGACAATTCCGAGGAAATGTTGAAAAAGGCACGCGCCGATCACCCTTCCATCGAATGGAAATCGGCTGATATTTCGAACTTCCGGCCGACCAGCAAAGGTAATCTTATTTTCAGCAATGCGGCCCTCCACTGGCTCGATAATCACGAGACCCTGTTCCCTTCGCTTCTCGATCAGCTCCGCCCGGGCGGGGTGCTGGCCGTGCAGATGCCGAATAATTTTAACGCGCCGTCTCATGAAAATCTTTATGACCTTGCCCGCTCCCCCAAATGGATCGACAGGCTTGAACATCTTGTCCGGCCTGCACCGGTGCATAATATCAACTGGTATTTCGATCTGTTGAGCCCGCTCTCCGACAAGGTCAATGTCTGG
>SBHH01000302.1 GCA_006226265.1 Alphaproteobacteria bacterium
TCTTGAACGCATCCAGGGCGTCGGCACTTTTGTCGCCGCGCCCCGCAAGAAACCGAAACTGATAGAAATCCGCGAGATCGATGAAATGATCCGCATTCGCGGCGGGCGCTATAAATGCGATATTCATTTCTTGCAGGCCGAACTGATCGAGCAGTCAGCCGCAGCCTCCATGGCGTTCAATCCCGGCGACAAGGTATTCCGGTCCTATTTCGTGCACCGGGAAAACGGTCTGCCCGTAATGCTGGAAGATCGCTACGTCAATCCAGCGCTACTGCCGGATTTTCTGGAGAGGGATTTCTCGCGTCTCACCGTCGACAGCCTGATCAGCAGCAAATTCTCGCTTCTTTCACATCAGCATACGATCCAGGCAGCCATCTCGAACGCGGAGATCAATCATTTTCTGGAACTGGAAGCACCGACCGCCTGCCTGGTAATCAACCGCAAGAGCTGGGCCGGGGACGATATCGTTTCGGCCGTCAAGATGATCCTGCCCGGCAATCGGTTTCAGCTGAATTAATTTTCCCCAGCTCCGTCCGCTACAGGACGGCCGCCACCTGGGCCTTCGGGTCAGTCTCTTTCGACGACGCCGACCTGGCGGCAGTCTTGCCAACACCTTTTGCACTGCTGGTATAGAGATTCTTCAGCGCATCCGTGACCAGCTCCTTGCTGACATAAGGTTCGGAACCCTCATATTTGCAGGCGGCAATGATCTGGTCGATGATGAATTTTGGCTGATAGCAGGCAAGGTCGAACCGGTTCTTCACCTGCAGTTCCTCAATCACCATATCAAGCACATCATCGGTGATATCGAGACCGCGCGAGGCGCCAACCATCCGGAAAATTTCGAAATACTGCTCCTTGTTCGGGCCGACCGTTTCCAGCTTGTAGGGAATACGGCGGAGAAAGGCCGGATCCATCAGATCGTCCGGCGACAGATTGGTCGAGAAAATGACCAACTCGTCAAAGGGCAGCGAGAAACTTTTCCCTGTATGCAATTTCAGATAATCGATCCGGTTTTCAAGCGGTACGATCCAGCGGTTGAGCAAATCTTCCGGACTGACCAGCTGACGGCCGAAGTCGTCGATGATGAAGGTCCCGTTGGAGGCCTTCACATGCAAAGGAGCCTCGTAATATTTGGCATGAGAATTGAAGCTGAGATCGAGCATTTCAAGGGTCAGTTCACCGCCGGTAATGACGACGGGACGTTCGCACGGCACCCAGCGGCCATCAAATTCTTCACGCCGGAGTCCGGCACTTGCCTTTCTTTTCGGCTCTTTTTCAAGAACCGGAATATGGATGGCGGGGTCGAAGACCTTGATAATCTGCCCGTCCACCTCGAAGCAATAGGGCACATAGATGACGTTGGCAAAAATCGCCGCAACCTTCTCGGCAACGGTCGTCTTACCATTACCGGGCGGACCATAGAGCAGGATACTTTTGCCTGCATTCACGCCGGGACCGAGGCGGCGCACGAAATCATCGGTAATCACGAGATTTTCAAAACTTTCCGCGATTTTCGACTGTTCGACACGCTCATTGGTAATTTTCTGCTGGCCGATGCGCGCCTGATAGGCTTCGAGCGAAACCGGCGCCGGGCCGACATACTGGTTCTGGTCGAGCGATTCAATGGCGAAACGCTTGCCCATTTCCGTCATCAGATAGCGGGTTTCGGAAAAGGTCGACTGATCGGTATTGCCAAGGGATTCAAGAAATTTGCGGTTTCCGGCCTCCTGTATCAGGCGGTTCACGACACCGATCGGCAGCTTGATCGACCCGGAAATCTGAGAAGCGGTTTCCAGGCTGTTCATATAAATCAGCTTCAGCATCAGGCGAAGCAGGTTGGCGGTAGGAATGCCCGTATCCTCAATGGATTTCGGGGCCTGTGGTGCCTCATAGATGGCCTTGTCGAGCTGCTCCTGCGTCATGACGCCAAGCGCGACAAGATTATCACCGAGACGGCCGCCGTTCTCCTTTTGCCGATGTATGGCAATTTTTATATCCTCGGGCGTCACAAGGCCATGCGCCAGCAAGATATCACCGATAAGCATCCAACTTCTCCAATTTTGCCCCCGCAAGCAACCTCACGGTTTTGCGGGAAGTACCGGTCAAGAAACCGGCAATTTACCATTCAGCCCTACAAACATTACCCGATTTTCGTTAACGCAAGGTTAGCCGGAGCGAAAAAGACGGAAATCGGCAGCAGGGTTGCAAATACAAATCCCGTTCGCTAAGCGGTTGCTCTCTGTCGATAATGGCGGCATAGTACAGCGAGACGGCCGGAAACGGTATCCCCACAGGTCAGAGGCCCGCCATGTCAAGCTATAAAGCACTTCTGTCTATCTTTTCCCCGGACCGGGTGGGTCTGATTTCAGCGGTCAGTGGCCATCTGTTTGATCGCGGGATCAATCTCGGCGATACCTCCTTTGCCATTCTCGGCAAGGGCGGGGAATTCACCAGCATTCTGGAGATCCCGGACGATTTGGATGGCGCGGATCTAACGAGGGAGCTTCAGTCGCTTGACGGGTTATTCGACGCCGACATCGACCTTCGCCGCTTAAGCCTTGGGGATGTGGAAACGCCGCCGAACCGGATTACCCACCATATCCGCTGCGACGGGGCGGATCAGCCGGGCCTGCTCGCCCGCCTGTCGGAAGTTTTCATCGATTTCGACGCCAATATCGTCCGGCTCAAGTCCGACCAAGTGGCAACGCCGGAGGGCCTCCGTTTCTCCACCCTCTTTTCAGTGAATATTCCGCCCGCCCGCGCCGTGTCCTGCCTCGCCGCGCTCGACAATACCGCCGCGGCATTGGGCCAGGTTCTCACCTTCCAAACGGCAGCGCTCTAGTCTTGAAGGCCCCGCCAGACCAGAAAGGCGAAAAGAAGCATATTCGCGAACGTGATGAGAGAGCCAATCCCGGCAACAGGTTCAAACTCCGCATGGCCCGCATAAATCATGGCGACGCCCGCGATCATCACAATGAGACCGAGATGCGCGAGCCAGAAAGTGAGCGGCGCGAGGCGGTGCTCGCCAGTCTTCGGCCAGGTCTTGTAGATCAGGCCCATCAGCGCCATCGACACCCAGCCAACGAGATTGATATGCGCATGGGCCGGCATCTGGGAATGATCTTGTGACATGCCCATATGCACACCAAGCGCCATGCCGATGATCACGTATATGACGGCAGATTTTATGAATCTTTCCGCAAGCATAATTCCCTCCCCCGAAAGACTGTTATTTGCCTGATTCGCGGGTAGAAGTGGACAGCAGATTTTGTTTATTTGCAACGGCTTATTTTACCGGAAACCCGTTTCCCACCCGCGCCGTCAAAGACCGAACCGTTCTCGCATCCGCCAGATTACATCGGGAAGGGAGGCGCCGAATTTTCGCGCCCGTTCCGGCGACCAGCCGTAAATCGGATCGGGCCGGTCGGCAGTATCCTTGAAGGGCATTTCAAGCGTCATCGAAAGGCAGCCGAAAGCCTCACCCACATGACTTGCGCACATGGACATATTGGCCTTACCTTTCGGCGCAACCGGATAGCCATGGGTTGTCTGGAAATCGGGGTTGATGTCCTGCCAGGTGCGCTTGAAATCGGTCAGCAGCATGTCCCGTTCCGCCGTCCAGCCCGGGATACCTTGCGTGCCTGCAATAAAGTTATGAGGCAACGCCTCGTCGCCATGCACATCGAGAGAGAAATCGACGCCGGTTTCCTGCATCTTTTCCCGGACGAGATAGACTTCCGGGCTTTTCTCTAAAGTCGGGCTTTCCCATTCGCGATTTAAGTTGGCGCCCGATGCATTGGTCCGAAGATGACCCCGGCGGCTCCCGTCCGGGTTCATGTTGGGCACGACATAAAAGACAATCTTGTCGAGCAGCCGGACAACCACCGCATCGTCTTCATCAAGGAGACGGGCGAGAAACCCCTCCATCCACCATTCGGCCATGGTTTCCCCCGGATGCTGGCGCGCGATGCACCAGAAAGCCTTCTTGTCCGACGCGGGCGTGCCGATGGTAAGCAAGTCCATATCCTGCTTATCCAGCGTCTTGCCGAGCATGGTGAGAGCCGCGCGCGGCGACTGCGCCGCATCGGCGACGAGATCGGCATGTCGCTCCATCGAATAGGGGGCGAAATAGGCGTAATAGACCGCATTGACGGCGGGGCGATGACGGAAAACAAGCTGGCCATCCTTATATTCCGTCTCAACCCGGAACCAGCTTTCCCGATCGTAAGAGGCAACGACGCGATACCCCTCCCAGCCTGCGGTGTAGGAGGCATCGGCCGCATTGGTGATCGTCATCCGGCAATCTTTATCAAGCCCGCCCGTCAGGCGGAAATAGAACCACTGGAAGAAATCCGCCTTCCCGTCTGGCTTGATCGAAAGGCGTATGTCGAAAGGGTCTTTGCAAGACAAGCATGAAATATTGCCGCCGTCGAAATTGCTGCTGATTTGTATCATTATTGTACTATTCTTGTCCTAAAATTGTCCCTGTTTCCGCACGCGATTGTCCCAGTCAAAACCATTTTAATTTTCGGAACAGGTAAATCTGTAAACCCACTAGCGCCACCAGAATAACGCAGAAGATTATAAAGGCATGGGCGTTGTCCGCACCCGGAATGCCGCCCACATTGATGCCGAGAAGGCCTGTCAAAAAGCCAAGCGGCAGGAAGATCGCGGCAATAACCGACAGAACATACATATTCCGGTTCAACCGGTCGGCAATGATATTCGCAAGTTCATCCTTCACGATCTGCGCCCGTTCACGGATTGCATCCAAGTCTTCGACATAACGGAGGGCCTGGTCGAAATTTTCCTGCATATGGCGCTTGTGCGTCATTGTGAGCCAGGGAAGTTCCGCAAGTCGCAGCTGGCCAATCGCATCCTTCTGCGGCGCGACATAACGGCGGATCATAATCGCGGTTTTGCGGATATCTATAATGGTTTCACGCAAGACCGCGTCGGGATTATCGAGGATCTTCTCCTCCACGTCGTCGGTCATATCGTCGAGTTCGGTGAGAACCGGGGCCATTCGCTCCGACAGGCGGGAAATCAGCATATTGAGAAACTCGCCCGCATTGGCGGGGCCACGCCCTTCGGAAATCCGCTCCGCGATGTCATAGACAGCCTTAAGACGGCGGCGTTGCACGCTGATAATGCGATGCGCATCGATCCAGATGCGAATGGAGACCATGTCCTCCGGATCGGCATTTTCGTTGAGATTGACCCCCCGGAGGATGACAAGCGCGCCCTCGCCAATCTCGGAAATGCGCGGTCGGGTTTCCTCTGCCGTAAGAGCGCTAACGATAAA
>SBHH01000298.1 GCA_006226265.1 Alphaproteobacteria bacterium
ATGAAACCTATTTGAAAGAAGCAGAACTTACCGGCAATTCCGCCGATGATATCGATGCAGACTGGATCGACTATGAACTGGCCGGAACCAGCGATGACGAAACGCTCACCGCCCGCGCCCTTGATGTGATGGAACTTGTCGACCTCAGCGAGGATGTCTACCAACTCGGTCTCCGAAGCCCAATCAATCCTGAAGCTCGTCCGGAAACGGCGGACCTGATCCTCTCCGCCCGGCGGCGCTTTTTTGAGAAGATCGAGGCTGATCCCAGCCTCAAGAACATGATCGAGGCCTTCGAGCAGGACCGCTATAACACCAATGCGACGGTTGCCGAGAACCTCCTGTTCGGCACCCCGGTCGGCGAAGATTTCGACCTCGACCGCATGGCCGAAAACCCTTACGTGCAGAAGATTATCGACGAGGTTGGCCTTGACGAGACGTTCCTACATATGGGGTATCAGGTTGCAACCCTGATGATCGAGCTTTTTGCCGACCTCCCGCCGGACCATGAGTTCTTCCAGCTTTACGGTTTCATCTCCTCCGACGATCTGCCGGAATATCAGGCGATGATCAGCCGCATCGACTGGGACCATCTGGATCAGCTCCGCGATGAAGACCGGCTCCGCTTCATGTCGCTGCCCTTCAAGGTCATCCATTCTCGGCACCGCCTTGGCGTGCTGACTGATGACATTCAGGAGAAAATCGTCACGGCCCGGCATAAGTTTGCCGAGGAACTGCCTGAACATCTTCGCGACAGCGTCGCCTTCTTCGATGCCGATGCCTATAGCGCCGCAACCAATCTGCAGGACAATATCCTGTTCGGCAAGATCGCCTTCGGTTATGCCCAGGCCGCCGAGAAAATCGGTGCCCTGCTGGCCAAGGTGGTCGAGGAAATGGATCTGAAATCGACCATCATTTCCGTCGGCCTCAATTTCAACGTCGGCAATGCGGGTGCGCGACTGAGCTCGACGCAACGCCAGAAGCTTTGCATCGCCCGCGCCATCATCAAGCATCCCGATCTTCTGATCCTAAATCAGGCGATCTCCGGTTTCGATATGGCAACGCAGCGCCGTCTGATGACCGGCATCCTTGAGGAATTCAAGGACCGGGCACTCATCTGGTCACTGGATCATGCACAGAAAACCGAACATTTTGATCAGGTCTTTATCCTGAGAAGTGGCCGGGTCGCCGAGAACGGAACCCCTGAAAAACTCGCCGATAGCAGCAGTCTTTACAAGGAGATGCTGGCCCATGCCTGAGCGAAAGGGAGATATGCAGTGAGCCTGAAAGAAGAAGTTGAAATCCTGCGACAGATACCTTTGTTCGCCAAGATCGAGCCATCGAAAATCAAGCTGCTCGCCTTCACATCGGAGCGGTTGACCTTTCAGCCCGGCGATCTTCTCTGCCGTCAGGGCGACAATGGTGATGCCGCCTATTTCATCATGGCGGGCGAGGCCGACGTCATCGTCGATACGCCGTCGGGGCAGATCAAGGTCGCCTCACTCGGCAAGAATGATGTGGTGGGTGAGATCGCTATCCTGATCGATGTGCCCCGCACCGCGACAATCCGTGCCGCGACGGAGCTTACCGCCCTCAAGATCACCAAGGACGTCTTCTTCCGCATGGTGACGGAATTTCCGGAAATGGCCGTCGAGATGATGCGCGTGCTGGCCGAGCGGCTTGTCCGCACCACGGATGATCTGCAAAAGGCCAAGGAAAATCTGCAGCGCGCAGAAAATGGCAATTAGTTAATCCCTTATTTGACAGAGTTTTTTTTATGAAAATTGCGATCCCCAAGGAAATCAAACCGCAGGAGGGGCGCGTTGCCCTGATGCCGGAACAGATCAAGGCACTGGCAGAGGCAGGCCACGAGGTCTTTCTTCAAAGCGGCGCGGGCGGTCTGACCGGTGTGACCGACGCGGAATATGAGGCAGCGGGCGCAAAAATCGTTTCGGATGCCGCCGCGGCCTATGCCGCCGGTGAACTGATCGTCAAGGTGAAGGAAATCCTGCCCCCCGAGTTCGATCTTCTTGAAAAACGGCATGTCCTTCTCACTAACATTCATTCGGCGAACGACCGGCGACAGCTCGATCACCTTTTGAGCGTCGGGCTTATCGCCATCGCCGCCGAGGATACGCATCAGTTCGGCTCCCCCAACTGTCCGCTCGCGGGCGAAGTTGGGGCCTTTGAAGGGGTACGGCTGTCGCTCGCCCCGCATGGCGGCACGGGGCGGCATTTCATGGCCCATTTCGGCGCTCCCGCCTCAAAAGCCGTCGTGCTCGGCCTTGGTCATGTCGGGCGGGGCGCGCTTCGCACGCTTCTCTCCCTCGGGATCGAAGTGGTCGGGCTTGATATTAACGCAGGCGCCCGCAAGCAGGCGTCCCTCGACTGGCATGACAAGCGCTTTACCGCTGCGCCGATCTCCGATCTCGATCTTTATCTTGGCGAGGCCGACATGATTTTTAACTGCGTCATGTGGCCGAAGCATCGCGACGATCACCTGATCGCCCGCGCAGACCTCAAGAAACTGAAACCGAGCGCCGTGATCGTCGATATCTCCTGCGACGAGGCGGGCGCAATCGAGACCAGCCATCCGACAAGCTGGCAGGACCCGGTCTATGTAGAAGACGGAATTCGCCATTTCTGCGTCGATAACATTCCGGGCGCGGTGCCGGTGGCCTCCTCCGCCGGATATGGCGCGGCGTTGCTGCCGCATGTCCTGTCGATTGCCGAGCATGGCGCGCTGGAGGCCTGCCGCCGCGATCCCTGGCTCGCGCGCGGGCTCACTTGCGCCGGTGGCACTCTCACCTATGAGGAAGCGGCCCGCATCCAGAAACGCGACCATGTCCCCACCAAGGACTATCTGGCCCGAAAATGAGCGAAAAAGCCGGAACATGGAAGGAGCGATGGCTCAAATCCCTGCGGGTCTATCGCGACCCGCGCATCCTTGCCATCACCTTCCTCGGCTTTTCTTCGGGCGTGCCGCTCCTTCTCACGGGCGGCATTTTGCAGGCCTGGATGACGGAGGAAAAGGTCGATCTCACCTCCATCGGTTTTTTCTCGCTTGTTGGCATCCCCTATACGCTCAAGTTCCTCTGGTCCCCGCTGATCGACAATCTCCGCCTGCCCTTGCTCACAAACTGGTTCGGCCGACGGCGGAGCTGGCTTCTTTTCCTTCAGGGCTTGCTGATCCTCGCAGTCCTTGCCCTCGCCTTCAGCAATCCGTCCGAAAATCTCCGTTATGTTGCAGTTGCGGCTGTTGTGGTCGCCTTTGTCTCGGCCTCCTACGACATTATTGTCGATGCCTTCCGGATCGAGCTTTGCGACGAGGACAACATGGCGGCGGGCGCGGCAACCTATGTCTATGGCTATCGCATCGCCATGTGGCTGACCGGTTTTTCAAGCCTGATGATCGCCTATTATCTCGGCTGGCTGGTGAGTTATCTCGTCATGGCCTCCTTCATTCTGGTGGGGACGGTCACCGTGCTTCTGACCCGCGAACCCGTCCCCGCGGAGACAGAAGCGAAAATCGCCCGGGCGGCGGAACAGGGCAGCTATCTTGACTGGCTCCAGCACTCCGTCGTCGATCCCTTCGTCGATTTTTTAAGCCGCAAGGGCTGGCTCGCCGTCCTGCTTTTTATTGTCTTGTATAAATTCGGTGACAGTCTCGCGGGCTCCATCACCACGGCCTTTTATTTGCAGACCGGCTTCAATACCAAGGAAATTGCCGAGATTGCCAAGGTCCTCGGCACCATTGCGACCTTCGGCGGGCTTTTTATCGGCGGCTGGATGATGGCGGCAACGACGCTTTATCGCGCGCTCTGGATTTCCGGGATTTTCCAGATGGTCTCCAACCTGATGTTTGCCGCCCTCGCCATTGTCGGGGCGGATCTTCGCTTCCTCGCGCTCACCATCGGGATCGAGAATCTGGCGAGCGGCATGGGCACCGCTGTTTTCGTTGCCTATATGTCCAGTCTTTGTAATATTTCCTATACGGCAACGCAATATGCGCTTCTCTCGTCACTGATGGCGGTGGCCCGGACCACGTTAGTCTCACCGGCGGGCTGGATGGCGCAGCAGATGGGCTGGATGGAGTTTTTTATCCTGACCACGGTCGCCGCGCTGCCGGGCCTGATGCTTCTCTGGTGGTTATCGCGAACCCAGCCGGTTGAGCCGAGATCTACGCACAAGCCTGCCTGAGGATGCGCTTCAAATAAACTAAAGGGCCATGCAAGAGCCCGGGAGGTAAAAAATGAATATCGCCAACCTGCTGGAAAGAACCGCCAGAACCTATCCTGATCTTCCCGCCCTCGCCCATGGCAGGAAAACGGTCGCGACCTATCGTGAATTTGCCGCGCAGTCGGCGGCGCTTGGCGGCGCCCTTCGCGACAAATTCGGCCTCAAGGCCGGAGACCGGGTCGCGCTGATTATGAAGAACCACCCGGAATACTGGGTCGCGCTCTTCGCCGTCTGGCGGGCAGGTCTCGTCGCGGTGCCGGTGAATGCCAAGCTGCATATCAACGAGTTCCGCTATATCCTCGAAAATTCCGACAGCCGCCTCTGTTTCGCGACCGCCGAGCTTGCCGACGAGCTTGCCGCCCTGACCGAAGACCTTGCCGGTCTCTCCCATGTCATTTCGGTTCAGGATCCGGCCTTTCACGAACTGAAGACCCATACGCCGCTCGCGTTGCAGGAAGCAGCGCCCGATGATCTCGCCTGGCTCTTCTATACCTCCGGCACCACGGGCAAGCCGAAAGGCGCAATGCTGAGCCATCGCAACCTTCTGATGGCGGTCCTGAGTTACTTTGCCGATGTCACTGCGCTCGATCCCGGCGATGCGGTCATCCATGCCGCGCCGCAGACCCATGGCTCCGGCCTCTATGGCCTGCCGCTGATCGCGAAAGGCGGCGTTCAGGTGACACCGGAAAGCGGCGGCTTCGATCCGGCGGAGACGCTGGAACTGATCGCCCATTATCCGAACAGCACCTTCTTCTTCGCCCCGACCATGGTGCATCGCCTGATCTCCAGCCCTGCCCTTAAAGGCGCCGATATCAGCAATCTGAAGCTCATCGTCTACGGCGGCGGTCCGATGTATGAGGCGGATATCCGCCGCGCGATCGAGGTGCTGGGTCCCCGCTTCGCGCAGATTTACGGGCAGGGGGAGGCGCCGATGACCATCACCGGCCTTTCCACCAGCCTGATCGCCGACGAAAACCATCCAAGACGGAGCGAGATTCTTGCCTCCGTCGGCACGGAACGGACGGATG
>SBHH01000294.1 GCA_006226265.1 Alphaproteobacteria bacterium
AAGGCTTTGCAGGATGCAATCCGTTATTTTTATGCTATGGTTAAAAAGATGAAATTGGCAACCAAAAATTAACCAGCTCCCTTTCATTATGTCATCGTAATAAGCGCGTGGAGTTCCAGTATTGGCTGTTTAGATGAGTTAATCATTCAGAAACGGGAACGTGAACGATGAGCGGATTTAACGTTGACTTTATCGAAAAATATCTGGCAAGCGCGGATGCAGGCGTAGCCGACGATCAATATAAGGCAGGCCTTCTTTTTTCTACCGGAGATGGGGTGGATCAGGATTTGGTAACCGCCCATAAATGGTTTAATCTTGCCGCCATGAACGGTGTCGAGGCGGCTCGTGAAAACCGCGCAGAAATTTCCATGGACATGTCGGCACAGGAAATCGCCAGGGCCCAGAAGATGGCTCGCGAATGGATGATGGGGCGCTGATCTCTATCCCTCATTTTGCCCCTTAATGTGGCGGCATTTCGGCCACCGCAGAATTCTTCCCCGGCGTCCCGAAATTTTGTTGAAATCAAACACAAAAGCTTTGACAGAGAGCCAAAATCTGCCATATTGCCGCCTCCGGTGAAGTGGCCGAGTGGCTGAAGGCGCTCCCCTGCTAAGGGAGTATGGGGTCAAAAGCTCCATCGTGGGTTCGAATCCCACCTTCACCGCCAGAATTCCTCCTTAAATTCTGTATTTTCTGCTCCAATCAATAGGCCTATTCGCTTTTCCTTGCGCGGGCTGTGCGGATTGACAAGAATACTTGTCTGCCGGATGCGTGCGAAGACAGGCTTCGGAAACCAGAGAGGAATGGATGACGGGAGAAGAGGAAACGATTGCGGGGCTTCCGGTCTGGGAGGGCAGGCCGCAGATCGAGCCCCTTTCCGGCGGGATCACAAATCAGAATTTCCTGGTAACGGATGCAAAGAAAAAGGCCGTTGTCCGTCTTGGCGTAGATATCCCCGTCCATCATGTGATCCGCCGCCATGAACTTGCCGCAAGCCGGGCGGCTCATGCCGCCGGAATATCGCCCGCCGTCCTCCATCATGAACCCGGCGTTCTCGTCCTTGATTACATCGAAGGCAAGACGTTAAGCGCAGAAGATATCCGGGGAGAGGCAATGCTCGCCCGTATCCTGCCGCTTCTGCATGGATGCCATGAGGAAATCCCGAAATATCTGGAAGGACCCGCAGTGATGTTCTGGGTCTTTCATGTCATCCGCGATTATGCAAGGACGCTGGCCCGCGCAGAAAGCCCCTATGCGTCAGACTTGCCCCGGCTTCTTGAGGTTGCGGCAAGACTGGAAGAAGCCGCCGGACCCTTTGAGATCCGCTTCGGCCATAACGACCTGCTCGCCGCGAATTTCATCGATGATGGCAAAAGGCTCTGGCTGATCGACTGGGACTATGCGGGCTTCAACAGCCCCCTGTTTGATTTGGGCGGCCTGGCCTCCAACAACGCGTTTTCGCGGGTGCAGGAGAGGGCGCTCCTTGAAGCCTATTTCAGCGCGCCCGTGGATGCCGCGCTCCTCCGCCGGTTCGATGCCATGAAGGCGGCCTCTCTCTTGCGCGAAACCATGTGGAGCATGGTATCGGAGCTATTCTCGACGATTGATTTTGATTACGCGAGCTATACCCGCACCAACAGGGCCGCATTTGAGACTGCCTATAATGCCTTTACGCAAAGTCAGGAGATTTGAATGACCGATTTTCCAACTTCAGCGAAGACGGTCGTGATCGGCGGCGGGATCGTGGGCTGCTCGACTGCCTATCATCTCGGCAAGCTCGGGCAAACGGATACGGTGCTTTTGGAGCGGAAAAAGCTCACCTCCGGTACCACGTTTCACGCGGCGGGCCTTGTCGGCCAGCTTCGGACAAGCGCCAATATTACTGAGCTTCTCGGCTATTCCGTCGATCTCTATAACCGGCTGGAGGCGGAAACCGGCCTTGGCACGGGCTGGAAGATGAACGGCGGCCTTCGCCTTGCCTGCAATGCCGATCGCTGGGAAGAGGTGAAGCGGCAGGCGACGACAGCGCAATCCTTTGGCCTTGATATGCAGCTTTTAAGCCCCTCGGAAGCGCGCGATCTCTGGCCCCTTATGACAGTGGAAGATGTGGTGGGCGCGGCCTTCCTGCCGACGGACGGGCAGGCGAACCCCTCCGACATCACGCAGGCGCTTGCAAAAGGCGCGCGGCAATCGGGCGTCAGGATTTTTGAAGATACCGCCGTTCTCGATATCCGGATTGAGGAGGGCAAAATCAAGGGCGTCGAGACGGAAAAAGGCTTCATTGAATGCGAGCGCGTCGTTTGCTGCGCCGGACAATGGAGCCGTGAATTCGCGGGCCGCTTCGGCGTCAATGTGCCGCTCGTCTCCGTGCAGCATCAATATCTTATTACCGAGCAGATCGAGGGCATGCCCCGCAACCTGCCGACGTTGCGCGATCCCGACCGGCTCACCTATTACAAGGAGGAAGTGGGTGGCCTTGTCATGGGCGGATATGAGCCGAACCCCGTCCTCTGGGCGACGGAGGGGATCCCGAAGGATTTTCATTTCAGCCTTCTCCCCTCAGATTTCGAGCATTTCGAGCCCATGATGGAATTGGCCCTGGGCCGCGTCCCCGCCCTTGAAACCGCCGGGATCAAGGAACTGATCAACGGCCCTGAAAGCTTCACGCCCGATGGCAATTTCATTCTGGGCGAAGCGCCGGAATTGAAGAATTTCTTTGTCGGCGCAGGCTTCAACGCCTTCGGAATTGCGTCGGGTGGCGGGGCGGGGATGGTTCTTGCCGAATGGGTCGTGAAGGGGGAACCGCCCTATGATCTCTGGGCTGCCGATATCCGCCGTTTCGGCCGCCCGCATGCGGATACTGACTGGATCAGAAAGCGCACCTACGAGGCTTATGGCAAGCATTACACGCTCGCCTGGCCGATGGAAGAACATAAAAGCGGTCGGCCTTTCCGCACTTCGCCGCTCTATGACCGGCTGAAGGCGGCGGGCGCCTGTTTCGGTGAAAAGCTGGGGTGGGGGCGGCCCAACTGGTTCGCGGACTTAAAGGCCGGAGAGGTGCCTGAAGATATCTACAGCTTCGGCCGCCCCAACTGGTTCGGCGCGGTCGCACGGGAACATAAGGCCGCGCGGGAGGCAGCGGTGCTGATCGACCAGACATCTTTCGCGAAATACGAAATGACAGGGAGGGATGCGGCCGCGGCGCTCGACTGGATTACCGCGAATGATATTTTAAAGCCCGTTGGCGCGCTCACCTATACCCAGATGCTGAACGACAAGGGCGGCATCGAATGCGATCTTACCGTCGCGCGGCTTGCGGAGAATAAATTCTATATCGTCACCGGCACCGGCTTCGCGACCCATGATTTCAACTGGATTTCGAAGAATATTCCGGACGGGATGGCGGCCACGCTCCGCGATGTAACGGAGGAATATGCGGTTCTCTCCCTGATGGGGCCGAAGGCACGGGATATCCTGTCCGCCGTGACCGGGGATGATGTTTCAAACGCCGCCTTTCCTTTTGCGACGGTGCAGGAAGTCGACATTGCAGGCGTCACGCTCCGCGCGCTCCGGATTACCTATATGGGGGAACTTGGCTGGGAATTGCATATCCCGGTGAAGGGCGCGGGCATCGTCTATGACGCGCTGATGCAGGCGGGCACGCCCCTTGGGCTTCTCAATGCCGGTTACCGGGTGATTGAAACCTGCCGCCTTGAAAAGGGATATCGGGCCTGGGGCGCGGATATCGGCCCCGATCACACCCCGCTCGAGGCCGGGCTCGGCTGGGCAGTGAAGCTGAAATCGGGGCGTCCCTTCAAGGGACGCGCGGCCATCGAGGCACAGAAGGAGACGGGCGTTAAAAAGATGCTCGCCTGTTTCACCGTCGATGATCCCGATGTCGTTCTGTTGGGGCGGGAAACCATCTATCGGAACGGTGTGCGGGTCGGCTGGCTATCGAGCGGCGGCTATGGTCACACGATTGCCAAATCCATCGGCTATGGATATGTTCGGGCGCAACAGGGCGTGGATGAGGATTTCGTCGCCTCCGGCAGCTACGAGCTGGATGTGGCGCAGAAAAAAGTGCCTTGCGAGGTGCATTTAAAACCGCTGTATGATCCCGCCATGGCGCGGATCAAGGCATAAACGGCCGCCCGGGCCCGGAGATTCTGAACATGGCGAAACCCGATATTTCCATCCTCGACAGGTGCAGCATCGTCGATTTCATCGGCGAGATTTTTGCGAGGTGCGGCGCAGAGGAATATCTCGGCGAGCCCGTCACCATATCGGAGCATATGTATCAATGCGGTCATCTCGCGGAAGCGGCAGGCGCGAGCGATGAACTGGTCGCGGCGGCGCTTCTCCACGACATCGGGCATTTCACGAACGAGTTCCCCGATAACGCGGCGGAGCTTGGTATCGACAGCCACCATGACCGGGCCGGGGCCAGCATCCTCGCGCCCTTCTTTCCGAAGCTCGTCACCGATTGCGTGCGCCATCATGTCTCCGCCAAGCGCTATCTCTGCGCCGTCGATCCCGATTATTTCGCGAACCTTTCCGAAGCCTCCGTGCTCAGCCTGAAGCTGCAGGGCGGCCCAATGACGGAGCAGATGGTGGCAAAATTCTCCGAAAATGCCGACGTGGAGGCCATCGTCCAGGTTCGGAAATGGGATGACGAGGGGAAAATCCCGGGGCTTGAAACGGGCGGCTTCGATCATTTCGCGCCGCTTCTCCGGCGTCTCGTGGCCAAACACGCCGCCGCCTGACGAACCGGGCTTTACGCAGGTTCGCGGGATTTCTTTTCCGCCGCAATCTCGCCCGCGAGCTCCATAAAGGCGCTCACAAGCTTACCCTTGCTCCGTTCCTTCAGGCAGATCAGGGCCTCGTCCATATGCGGCTCGCAGCCGCTGATCGGGATTTTCCGAAGCCGTTCGTCGTGACCGAACTCGGCCTCAGACACCACGCCGACGCCCGCACCGCCCGCCACAATCTCGCGGATGGCCTCACGGCCCTCGGCCTCGATCGCCGGACGGAAGGTGATCCCGGCCTCCGCCGCAACTTCCTCCAGCTTCTGGCGGGTTTTCGATCCTTTTTCACGGAGGACCAGCGGCTCGCGCGCAAGTTCCTTCAACGAGATGGAGGGCCGCTTCGTGAAGGGGCTGTCCGCCGCCGCAAAGGCAATGATGGGCGTGGAGGAAAGTTTCACCACATTGAAATCGCGGGTGCCCGGAATTTCACCAAGGACCCCGACATCGGCCTCGTAGCT
>SBHH01000286.1 GCA_006226265.1 Alphaproteobacteria bacterium
GCGTCGCAACATCGTCTGCGGTTCTTTTAGAAAAATCGCCCCCAATTGGGAAGCCTAATCTCGACAATACGGATATGCGTATTCGGTATAGCTCGAGAAACTAGAATGCGTATTCTGCAACCTTCTGGATGAGAAAATCGCGGAAGATGGTTACGCGCTTGGACTTACGCAATTCTTCCGGATAGACATAATAGCTGTCAAAGGTCGGGCCGCCGATATCCGGCAGGATGCGGACGATATCATTATGGCCATGGACGATATAATCTGGCAGGCTGGCAATCCCGAGGCCGCTTTGTACGGCCAGCAGCAGGCCGTAAATGTTGTTCACCTTGAAGATCGGTTCCTTTGTACGGCCCGCTTTCGTTAGCTCCTTCATCAGCCAGTTGACGTTGGCGATATTGGACGGTGCCTCGTCCCCATAGATGACGAGATTGCTTTCAAGAATATCTTCCAGCCGGCCCGGTGTCCCGTGCTTCTTCAGAAAATCGGGTGAGGCATAGACGTGATGATTGACTGTCATCAGTTTTCGCTGGATCAGATCCGGCTGGACCGGCGCGCGCATGCGGATCGCGATATCTGCCTCACGCATGCCAAGGTCGAGCTCCCGGTCGGCAAGAATCAGATTGACGGTGATTTCAGGATACAGCTCGATAAATTCACGGATACGCGGTGTCAGCCAGTTGGCGCCGAGGCCGACGGTCGAAGTGACACGAAGCTCCCCCGACGGCTTATCATGAGCATCCATCAGCTGCGCCTCGGTCATCGCGAGTTTGGCAAAGACCTCATGCGCTGTCTGGAACAAAAGTTCGCCCTGCTCGGTCAGCAGAAGGCCGCGCGCATGGCGGTGAAACAACGGAATTTTCAGGCTTTCCTCAAGGGCGCTGATCTGCCGGCTGACGGCGGATTGGCTTAAGTGCAGGATCTCGCCCGCATGGGTGAAGCTGCCAGCCTCAGCTACAGCATGAAAAATGCGCAATTTATCCCAATCCATGATGATCCAAGCCTGGTCTTTCCCTGTTCGCTTTGGTCGTCGGGAACTTGCGCCCCGCTTTTTTGAGTGGCTAGATTATCCGACCTTTATGCCGGAAGACAAGATTGCTGTTTCGATTGAAATAGAGAGGCGCGGGATGATTATTCCGCCGCCTCGGCATTTCCGGTGTCAAGTGCGGCGATATATTTCTCTGCCTGCAGAGCCGCCATGCAGCCCGTTCCGGCCGCGGTGACGGCCTGGCGGTAGATTTTATCCTGTACATCGCCGCAGGCATAGACACCCGGAATATTCGTCGCTGTGGAGTCGGGGGCGGTAATCAGATAGCCTTCGCCGTCCATATCAAGCTTGCCCTTGAAAAGCTCCGTATTCGGCGAATGCCCGATGGCGATGAAGACGCCGTGAAGGTCAATCGTCTTGAATTCACCGGTTTTGACATTGCGGAGTTTCGCCGCCGTAACGCCGAAGGGATTTTCCTCGCCGATGATATCTTCCAGCACATGATCCCAGATGATCTCAATCTTCGGGTTTTTCATCAGGCGGTCGATCAGGATTTTCTCGGCTCGAAGCTCGTCGCGCCGATGTACTAGTGTCACCTTGTTCGCATGGTTGGTGAGATAGATGGCCTCCTCAACGGCCGTGTTCCCGCCGCCGATCACCATCACTTCCTTACCGCGATAGAAAAAGCCGTCGCATGTTGCACAGGCCGAGACGCCGAAGCCCATATATTTCTGTTCCGATGGCAGGCCGAGCCATTTGGCGGCGGCGCCGGTCGCGATGATAATGCTGTTGGCGACATATTTCGTACCGGAATCCGCCGTGGCGACAAAGGGGCGCTGGCTGAAATCGACATCGGTGATGTAGTCGTTAAAAATGCGGGTTCCGACATTGCGGGCCTGCGCCTCCATCTGCTCCATAAGCCACGGACCTTGGATCGGATCGGCGAAACCCGGATAATTTTCGACGTCGGTCGTAATCGTCAGCTGCCCGCCCGGTTGCAGGCCATGCACCAGAATAGGATTCAGCGAGGCGCGGGCCGCATAGACTGCTGCCGTATCTCCGGCTGGGCCGGAACCGATAATGAGAACGTCCGTTTGATGGGTGTCAGCCATTCCAACTCCTGGCAAATAAGCGGGGCCTGTCCCCGACCCACCCTATTTATAATGTGTGGGAAAGTCATGCAAGGGGCAGCGGGGAGATTAGGCCCGTTCGTTGCTTTTCAGTCGCGTTGCTGGAGAATTTCGGCAACTTCCGCGGCAATTTTCCGGGTTTCGAGAAGCGGCTGATAGCTCCAGCTTTCAAGCTGGCCTGTGAAGGGGCGAGTATAACCCCGTTCGCGCATCGTTTGATGGAAATAATTGAATTTAGTATTGCCGCCCGGTAACTCGAAAACATGCACCGGCTTGCCCATGGAGCAGGCCTCGCAGACCATATTTACGGAATCGCCCGTGACGATCAGGCTGTCGGCAAGCGAAAGGAAGCCGAAATAGGGATTGTCCCCCTCTCCTGTCCAGAGACGATGGGGAACGTTCTGCAACGCTTCCTTCAGGATGGCTTCATTTTCGGCACCTGTCCGGCGGGAGGTGGTGATGAGAAAGCCTGCGCCTGTTTCCTCGTGAAGCGCGGTGAGTTTGCCTGCAAGATCGCGCATGACCTCCTGCGTGAATTGATAGCAGCGATTGGTTCCTCCAATCAAAACCGTGACGAGGGGACGAGGGAGAGTTTTTGCATGGTTTTTGAATTTCTCGCCTTCCGCCGCCAGCCTTTCCGGTGTGATTCTGCTGAGCGAGCCAAGACAGAAAAGGACGTTTGGGCCCCGGAGTTTGTCATGCTCCGGTACGATCACAAGATCGAACCGGCCTGCATCGCAGTTCGGCGTCTGGATATGGATGGTGAATGTTTTTTCGGCACTTGCCTTTTTTATCGCCAAACTCATTGGGATTGCCTGCCGCCCGCAGGTAATCAGAACGTCCGGCCAGGGGGAGCGAAGGAGATCGCCTTCCGGATTAAGGTTGCCAAGCGGATCGATCCAGAGTTGCGGCGGCAGCCATTTCCAGGGCCTGCGCGTTTTGATCCGCTTGACCGAATAATCAAGGCCAAGTGCCTCGGCAAGGCCGATACACTGGATTTCCATGCCTGCGCTGCCGTCCGTGACGACCCAGCAGCTTTTCTGATTTTCCGACGCGGGGCTGTTCATCGCTCTGGATTAGGCCGGGCCCTTCCGGGCGGTCAAGCATTTTCATTTGTCAAAGTAATTTTCTTACGTTTTTGGCACGAAGTCTGCTTCTATGGCTTGGCGTAAGGGCGTGGTTGTAATAATATTGCGCATAATAGAGAGCCGGAGGACATAAATGCAACGCGTGAAGCTGGACGAAATTGACCGCCGTATCCTGCATAACCTGCAGGAGGACGGGCGGATTACCAATGTTGAGCTGGCGAAGAACGCCGGTATCTCGGCGCCGCCTTGCCTTCGGCGGGTCCGCGCGCTGGAGGAGGCCGGCTATATTCAAGGCTATCATGCGCAGTTGCATGCGGAGCATCTGGGCTTCGGCGTAACGGTTTTTGCGCTTGTCGGGTTGCAAAGTCAGGCGGAGACTGACCTGTCGGCATTCGAATCGCGTGTGCAATCCTGGCCGCTGGTCCGTGAATGCTATATGCTGGCCGGGGAAAATGACTTTATTCTGAAAGTCGTCGCGAAGGACTGGGATACCTATCAGCATTTTCTGACCCATGAACTGACAGCCGCGCCGAATGTGGCGCATGTCAAAACCTCGCTTGGCATCCGGGTGTCGAAATTCCTGCCGGGGGTTCCTGTCGATCTTGACGCCTCCGAAATGGCCGGGGAAAAGGGGTAATTCACGGGCAGTGTCGGCTGCCAACTGCATGAGGGAACCAACAGAATGACAGGCAATGCCTATGAGCAGGATCTGGATATTAATCCTGCGAATTATGAGCCTTTGACACCGCTTACATTTCTCGCGCGATCGGCGGCGGTCTACCCGGATCATACAGCGGTGGCCTATAATGACCGGTCCTACGATTATCGGGAGGCCTATGCCCGTTCCCGCCGCCTTGCAAGTGCGCTTAAGCAGCGGGGCCTTGGCAAGGGCGATACGGTTTCCATTATCGCGCCGAATGTCCCGGCGATTTATGACTGTCATTTCGGCGTTGCCATGACGGGGGCGGTTCTGAACACGCTTAACACCCGCTTGGATGCGGCGGCGCTCGCCTTTATCCTCGATCATGCGAACTGCAAGCTCCTGTTCGCGGATCGCGAATTTGCCGATATCGTGAAGGAAACCCTCTCGCTCGCAAAGGTGACTCCCATTGTCATCCACATTGATGATCCGGCGGTGGAGGGCGGAGAGGCCTTTGGCGAAATGGAATATGAGGAATTCTTAAACTCCGGCGATCCCGAATTTGACTGGCAGGGCCCAGCGGACGAATGGCAGGCAATCTCGCTCAATTACACCTCCGGTACGACCGGGGATCCGAAAGGTGTCGTCTATCATCACCGGGGTGCCTATCTCGCGGCGATGGGCAGCGCCGTTTCCTGGACCCTGCCCAAGCATCCGACCTATCTCTGGACGCTGCCGATGTTCCATTGCAACGGCTGGTGCTTCCCCTGGACGATCACGGCGCTTGGCGGCACTCATGTCTGCCTTCGGAAAGTCGAGGCGGACGCGATCTATGACGCCATGCAGCGCTTTCAGGTGGATCATATGTGCGGCGCGCCGATCGTGCTGTCCATGCTGATCAATACGACCGATGCGAACAAGGCGAAGGCGCCGAAGGGCATCAAGGTAATGGTCGCCGCCGCGCCGCCGCCCGCCGCCGTCCTCGCGGAAATGGACCAGATGGGCTTCGATGTCACCCATGTTTATGGCCTGACCGAGACTTATGGCCCCGCCGTCTTCTGCGACTGGGATGCGAAATGGGATGACAAAGCGGTTGAGGACCGGGCGGCGCTGAAGGCCCGGCAGGGGGTCCGTTATCATGCGCTCGCCGGTCTTGATGTCATGGATCCCGAGACGATGGAATCCGTCCCTCGCGATGGCAATACGATGGGAGAGGTGATGCTGCGCGGCAACCTCGTTATGAAAGGCTATCTAAAAAATCCGAAAACGACGGGTGCCTCTTTCAAGGACGGCTGGTTCCATTCGGGCGATCTTGGCGTGCTGCATGAGGATGGCTATCTGGAGATTCGCGACCGGTCCAAGGACATCATCATTTCGGGCGGCGAGAATATCTC
>SBHH01000014.1 GCA_006226265.1 Alphaproteobacteria bacterium
TTCCGGGTCCGAAAAGAAAGTCGGCTCCTTTGGATAGGTCATGAAAATATCCGGATGCCGCGACAAATATGCCTGAAGCGTTGTCGTTGCCGATTTTGCGGCACCGAGAATGAGAAAATCAAGTTGTTCTACACATGTCTCCGGCATTACTTCCATTTTCCGTGATGCTATCATACTTTTCATTACAGTCTTCCAAATTACTCGTGCCATTCACTTGCCGCTTAAGCTGAAAACTGTATAGGCCAAATCTAAATTTATAATTACTATTCTGTTGCCCGGACAACCGCTTTATCTCGCTCACTCCGGCCGTGCAAGCCATCTGACGAGATCGCGAGAAAACAGTATAAATAGCCCGAGCGCACAGAAGCAAAAAGCAGCCGCTCCGGCAATTTCAGGCAAGGGATTGTGACCAGTTACGAACTTCATGACCAGAATCAATGCCAACGCTGTCGCCAGAGCAAAAAACAGCAGGGTGCCATATAACGTCGAAAGGTTAATCGAGAGAGTCCGGCGCAACAAAAACAGGATTGTAAAGACAGCCAGCGCCTCGCCGATTATGCCGCCCGAGACCACACCGAGAATGCCCCATCCCTGCCAAATCGCGGTTAGTGCAATCAACAAAGCCAGACTTCTGATAATATTCGCATAGAGTGGCAATTTCGTTCTGCCACAGGCGATGGCAACGATGACCGGACCCGCTTTGACGGTTCTCAGCCCCTGCATCAGGGCAAGCCAGCCGATAATTTCGGCGCCTTCGGCATATTTATCGCCAAATAGCAATAAAAGTAGCGGCGGCCCGGCAAGGGCCAGGCCCGTGCAAAGCAACAGGCCAAGCAGTATACAGGCCTTGATCGTGGCAATCGCTCCGTTCTGCAAAAGTTGCTGATTATTCTGAACCTTCGAGAGCATTGGCGTAAAATAGGTACGGCAGATATTTGCCAGCACCATGGAGGGAAATAACGTAAGGGTAAAAGCGGCACTGAACCAGCCGAGATCCTCCATTCCGTATGCAATGCCGACCAGCGTCCGGTCCGCCTGGAATACCCCAAACAGCAGGAGCCCGTTCAGGATCAAAGGCCAGCCGAACTTGAATATGCGCCTGAAAATTGCTCGGTCCCACGCCCAGCGGTAACGTCGCCGGACAACAACGTGGGATATAACGACCCCGGAAATCGCCTGCGTAAAAACCAGAAAGAGAACACTGCGGTAATCGGGGAAAAAATGCGCGAAGGGGATGGTCAGCAGCAATGTGATCACTTTCGGCCCTTCTTCCGTCCAGATAATCGGCCCGAAAACCATGTCCCGCTGCATGCGCGCCGAATCCATATGCAGGAAGCCGTTCACCAGTGGCACGATCGCCAGCCATTGATAAGCCCATGTGAGTTCCGGCAGATCGAACAGATTGGCGACCGGGCCCGCTATCGCATAGAGGATAAGAGCGATAAGCATGCCACGGATAACGTTGAAACTCTGAATGGTCGCTTGCAAACGCGGATTGTTTCCGTCCGTTGCCTGGACAATCAGCCGCTCCACACCAAGCGCGCTCGACATTTCGATAAGCGCCATAGTAATACTGAATGTTGCCGCAATCCCGAAATCCTCGACAGTGATAAGGCGGGCGATAACGATATTACGCGCGAAAATGCTGAGAGCCCCGGCAACGCGGCCGATTGAAAGAAACATTCCCTTCCGTAGATGGCTCTTCGCACCCAATCTGGTTGCCTTCCGATTTCGAATTACGGATTCAAGACGTTGGTAATATGGCTCATAAGGTCGGCGGATTGCTGCTCGACACGGTTTGTTATTTGAGGCAGAAAGCCGGCCAGAGAGGATTTTATCTCATCGCGGCGCAGGAAGGACTGAACAAGTTTTTCAATGACCTCTCCCGTATCAAGGATTCGTGGATCAAAAACTTCCCTACCCTGGCCGCATGTTTCGAAGACACCCTTTGTCTTGTCGCTATAGGCAACGGACGAAGCGGCAACGCCGCTTGAAAGGGCCGCGATGGTTGAATGCATGCGGGTGCCGCAAAACCAGTCCATTTGAGAAATCAGCCATTTGGTTTGATTCTGATCTAGCGTGTTGGGACAGGTGTGGACCCGATCGCGGAACTTTTCATCAATCCGTTCTGCGGCGCGCTCCCCGGCGGCCGAATCCGATTCGACATGATCAGACGTACTCATTACATGTGGAATAAGGACAAGCGAAGCATCCGTATTCTCCAGAATCCAGTCACAAAATCCGTGAACAATCTCCCGATAATCCGCCTTAAAACCATACTGCGACCGGGCGGCAGACGGGTCGTTATAGATAAGCCCGCTGACGTTAAGCCCAATCACCGGCTTGTTCCCCCCCTCCCGTAAAAGCGTTGCATTGAGCGCTCTGTCGAGATGGCCTTGCGCAGCACGCATGCCGAGCGCAAAGGCAAAATCGACGCCGCTTCTATGCCTGGATTCATCAAAACTTTCGCCCAGCATTTCCTTCAGGATGTCAAAACTGTGCGGATCGCGCGCCCAGGCCATATCGGCTCCTCTAACGGCCCGCACGGCAAGCGAGCGTAGCTTCGGACTGGCATACGGTCCATAAGTCTGCGGCAGGAGGATCAACGGCACCTCCCTGCGCAGCGTAATCAGCTTGGGACGGACAACACTCAGAAACCGCTTCACACCATAAATATCGCTGAAGCTGTCACCACCGGAAATATCCAGAATAACATCACACCGGTCCAGCTCGCGAATTACCGAATTAATATGGGCGCCATAGGAACCAAGGCAGGAAGCCATGGTGATCGTCGTGATATTTTCAGGCATGTAATAGCGAAATCCGGCGCGTACTCCAATCTGATCGATCTCAATGCTCTTTGCATCCGTAAAGCGATGCAATACCTGCCGTTTGCCCACTCCATTATCGAAAACAGAGAACCGCGCCGTCGGCATCAGTCTGCTCAGGCTTTCCACCACAGAAGAAAACAACGCGGAAACACCCATGTTGGATGTATCGGGCGCTGCACCGAAAAACCCGATTTTTAAAGCAGAGTTAGACATGTCCATATGCTTTTTGCTTACCGACTGTTGAAACATGGTCATTAATTCGGAACATAGTCCGGTAAAATATTGAACAGCGAATCGGCAAATCCGGCGAGTTCCCTGTCTGCGCCTTCAACCGTCATGTCGGATGTCAATGGCAACGACAGGCGGACAAGGGCGCCATCCGTCCGGGCAGATGTCAGCCCGCCCCACAACAGATTGAACTTGGCCGCATACTCATTGGCAATATACTTACCGCGCTGTTGGAACCAGTAATAGACGAGTAGCTTGTCTTCGCCATGGGTCACCAGCACCCGGTTGACCGGTACGTTAATATCGCCGTTTTTAAGTGAGATTTCCGTCAGGCTTTCGATTGTCCAGCCCCCGGACGGGATGCAAACCCGTGGCGAATGCGGGGTGCTGCCGGCTGACTGCTGTTCATAATAGCCGACGAAAAGCGTGACGGGTGCTTCCCCGCGCTTCCGGTAATGGCCGAGGAAATAGTCACTCATATTGAGGATCGTCTGTTCGACCTTGGGAAGCACATCCTCTTCAGCGATCATCCCGTCGATTTTGAGCGGAAAGGTGGTGAAGGGTTTACGGTCGGGAATCTCCGGTTCGATATTGCGGATCAGAAGGACGAGCGGCACCAGCGCAAGGACAATCAGCGTGCCCCCGATAACGGGGCCAAGCGGCAGAGGTTTTTCGGTGGCCTGTGCCGGCGGAACAGAGACCTTCAGAACGCCCCGGCCAACAGTAGCCTTTTCTTTTTTTGTCAACGTCAGATAGCAAACGGCCAGCATGATCACGAAGGAGAAGAGGAAGAAGACCCAGCCTTCGAACAGATGGAAAAATCCGTCGGACACGGCCGTATCCGTCCATTCCGCGAATGCACCAGTGAGAAAAATTCGGATGCTGTTCATAATGACCGAGACGACCCCGGCCAGCACCACAAAAAGACCCCGCTTCCAGATCGGGATATCGAACAGCATGGCCGCAAGAACCCCGAGGCCGATCATCGGATAGAGATAGCGCAAACCCGCACAGGCCTCGACCACAGCAAGCTTGACGGTACCCATATCAATAATATTACCGTCCTGGAAAACGCTAAGTCCGGCAAATCGCAACAGACCAACGCTCATATCCGTGGAAAGAAGCTGCAGGCCGTAGGTCAGATTGGCGTTCAGAAAGGCTGGAGGCGGCACGACGAACGGCATCAGGATCAGCGAGGGCAGCACATAGCGCCCATAGGTAAGGCCGCCAAAAATCAGAAACAGGCCAAGAATGAACAGAAGAATGCCGATATGACGGACATTCTCGATCCCCGCCTTAATCGCCAGCATATACATAAAAGCCGCCACCAGGCAGCACAGAACGCCGAGCCAGTTACCCCGGGCGTCAAACGATTCAAGAAGCGACCGGCGTGCCCAGAGAAGATAAAGCGCCACAACAAGCATAAGAGGGCCGTGGCTGAATTCCTCCATGACCATCCAGCGGTCCCAAAGCAGCAAGCCATCAGGAATATAAAGAAACAGAATCAGGCCCAGCAGAATAACCAGAGTGGGCTTTTTAAAATTTCCCCGCTGCAACGCCAAATCCATCAATCCTCACCCTCTCCTGCCCAAAACATGTTTCAGGCATTTACCTCTGCGCCATCCCGGCATCGCAAAACCGGCAGGTAACTCAATAATAATACGCCTTCGACGCATCCTCCGATTTGTTCAACACCACGCCCAGAAGGTTGGATGATTGAAGCTGCCGCCGACAATCCTTGACTTCCGCCGGCTTCGTCTCGCCACTTGCTACCACCATCAGGACGCAATCGACCTGCGGCAGAAAGGCAATGGCGTCGTCCGTTGCCTGCAGCGGCGGAAGATCGAAGATGCAGATACGCTTCTCATATCTATCCCGCAGATCGGACACCATCGACTTGATCTTGCGGGAAGTCAGAATTTCCGTGGAGTTCTTGATCGGCCGGTGATTGGGCAGCACGACAAAGCGTGGAATGCCTGGATTGACCAACGCATCCTTGAAGGCGATCTTGTCGTCCATGTAATCAGAAAATGTATTTTCGTCCGGCAGGCCGAGATAGGACGACACCCGCGGTCGCCGGAGATCAAAATCGACCAGCAATGCGGTATAGTCCGTCTGCTTCGCAATACTGAGGGCAAGATTGATAGAGACAACCGTCTTGCCGC
>SBHH01000288.1 GCA_006226265.1 Alphaproteobacteria bacterium
AAAGTCATGCATGAAATCGGCGGACGGCCGATGATCTCCCATCTTCTCGCGACCGTCGGCAGTCTTGATCCCGATCGGATCGTCGTCGTGACAGCCCCCGGAATGGACGAGGTCCGCGCCGAAGTCGCCCCTGCCGAAATTGCCATACAGGAAGAGGCGCTTGGCACCGGACATGCGGTTGCGGCGGCCCTGCCGGCGCTCGACGGTTTCATGGGCGATGTGCTGATCCTTTACGGCGATACGCCGCTGATCACGGCGGAGACACTAAAGAAAATGATCGAAAAGAGACGGGAGGGCGGAAAGACTGCCGCCGTGGTCTTGGGCTTCGAACCCGAGGATGCGGCCGAATATGGCCGCCTTGTCACCGATAATGCGGGCAATCTTTCCGCTATCGTCGAATTTGCCGATGCGGATGCGGCAACGCGCGGCATCGGCCTCTGCAATTCCGGCGTCATGGCGATTGATGGTAGAGAGATTGCCGGCCTTATCAAGGCCATCGGCAATGACAATGCCAAGGGCGAATATTACCTTACCGACCTTGTCGAAATTGCCGGGAAGAAAGGACTCATTTCCGGCGTCGTCAAGGGGGCGGAGGCCGAGCTTCTCGGCGTCAACAGCCGTGCACAACTGGCCGAAGCCGAGAAAACCGCGCAAACTTTCTGGCGCGCAGCCGCCATGGCGGGCGGCGCGACGCTCATCGATCCCGATGCGGTCTGGTTCAGCCATGACACGAAACTGGAGCGCGATGTGGTGGTCGAGCCCGGCGTCTTCTTCGGCCCCGGCGTGATCGTGGGCGAGGGGACGCGGATCAAGGCGAACAGCCATCTGGAAGGCTGCCATATCGGCAAGAACGCGCAGATCGGCCCCTTTGCCCGGCTCCGCCCCGGCGCCAATCTCGGTGAGAAGGTAAAAATCGGCAATTTCGTCGAGGTCAAGAAGGCCGACATCGAAAAGGGCGCGAAAGTGAGCCATCTATCCTATATTGGCGATGCCCGCGTAGGCGCGGAGGCCAATATCGGTGCGGGCACCATTACCTGCAACTACGACGGTTTCGACAAGTTCAGGACGGATATCGGGGCGGGGGCCTTCATCGGCTCCAACACCGCGCTGGTCGCGCCGGTCAAAATCGGCGATGGCGCCATCATCGGCGCTGGCAGCACCGTCACCCGCGATGTGCCCGCCGACGCGCTCGGCCTCGTCCGGGCGGAACAGACGGAGAAGGCGGGTTGGGCGAAACGCTTTCGCGACTTAAAGAAAAAAATAGCCAAGTAACGGCATCATATTGTTTTGTAATAGATAAGGCAGAGTCTTATGTGTGGGATTATCGGAGTTCTCGGCAAGCAAAATGTGGTGCCGTCGCTCATAGGCGGGCTGAAGCGTCTGGAATATCGCGGCTATGACAGCGCCGGGATCGCCACCCTGACGGAAACCGGCATCGACCGCCGCCGGGCCGAAGGTAAGCTCGAAAACCTCGAAAGGGTGCTGGAAACGAACAGCCTGTCAGGCCTTGCCGGGATCGGCCATACCCGTTGGGCGACCCACGGGGTGCCGAACGAAACGAATGCCCATCCGCATATGACGCAGCGCCTCGCACTCGTCCATAACGGCATTATCGAGAATTACCGGGAACTTGCGGGTGAGCTTTCGGCCAAGGGCTATACGTTCGAATCCGAGACCGATACGGAAATTGCCGCGCAGCTGGTCACAAGCTTCCTGGATGAGGGCAAATCGCCCGAGGACGCCATGCATGCGGCGCTTCAGAAGCTCCATGGCGCCTTTTCCATCGCGGTTATCTTCAAAGACAACGACAACCTGATGATCGGCGCCCGCCGGGGGGCGCCGCTCGCCGTTGGCTGGGGCAGCGGAGAGATGTTTTTGGGCTCGGACGCGCTCGCGCTCGCGCCGCTCACCTCCAAAATCTCCTATCTTGAGGAAGACGACTGGGCCGTCCTTACCCGCGACGGCGCGACCTTCTTCAACAAGGCCCATGAAAAGGTTTCCCGCGACATCAAGCAGACGCAGCTTTCGGGCGCGATGATCGGCAAGGGCAACCACCGCCATTTCATGATGAAGGAAATCGTCGAGCAGCCCGCCGTGATGGGAGAGACGCTGAATGCCTTCTTCAATCCGAAAAGCCGGACCATCACGCTTCCCGACCTGCCGTTCGACTGGAACGACCTGCCAAAAGTGACCATCGTTGCCTGCGGCACGTCCTTCTACGCGGCGATGATCGCGAAATACTGGTTCGAATCCATTGCCGATCTCAATGTCGAGGTGGATATCGCCTCCGAATTCCGCTACCGGCAGATGCCGCTTAAGAAAGGCGGGCTCGCGCTTTTTATCTCCCAGTCGGGGGAGACGGCGGATACCCTTGCCGCGCTCCGCTACGCGAAGGAGCAGGGGCAGCATATCGCCTCCATCGTCAATGTGGAGGAAAGCTCCATGGGGCGGGATTCCGATTTCGTCTTCCATACCCAGGCAGGTCCGGAAATCGGTGTGGCCTCGACCAAGGCCTTCACCTGCCAGCTCGTGACGCTTGCCTGTATCGCCATCGATGCGGGCGTGAAGCGCGGCATCATCGATCATGAGGAGGAAGCAAGGCTCTGCCATGCCCTCGCGGAAGTGCCGGCGCGCGCGGCCGATGTTCTTGACAGCGATGAAGACATCCGCGATCTCGCCGAAGCAATTTTCGAGGCCCGCGACGTCCTCTATATCGGCCGCGGCACGGGCTACCCCATCGCCCTTGAAGGCGCGCTGAAGCTGAAGGAAATTTCCTATATTCATGCGGAAGGCTATGCGGCAGGCGAGTTAAAGCATGGGCCCATTGCGCTCATTGACGAATTGGTGCCCGTCATTGTGGTTGCGCCGAGCGATCCCTATTTCGACAAGACCGCCAGCAACATGCAGGAGGTAATGGCGCGAAACGCCCGCGTGATCTTCCTTTCCGATGCCGCCGGGATTGCCCAGCTGGGCGGCCGGGCCATGGGCACGATTGAGCTTCCCGCCGTCGATCCCTTCGTTGCGCCAATCCTCTATGCCATTCCGGTGCAGATCCTCGCCTATCACGTGGCTGTCCTGAAAGGCACAGATGTGGATCAGCCCCGCAACCTCGCGAAATCCGTGACGGTCGAATAAGATGCGGGCGGCGAGAGGACTTCTTCCCGCCGTCCTTTTCTTGCTTGCCTGCCTTCAATCCGGAGGGGCATTCGCCAATGCCTGCAACGAGGCAGATGCCAAATATGCCGCTTTCTGGGACAATGCCTATGATCCGGAAGAAGCCCATGCCTTCGGGCTTCAAATCCAGCAGATCCTTTTGGACAAGAACCTCTCCGGCCTTTTCGATCTGGTGGCGGGGGAGCTTGCAAACGGGCCTCGCAAACGGTTCGCCGCGACAAAGACCTTCGATCAGATGTTCGATCCGGCCTGGGTCAGGGCCGTTCTGACCGATCCGCCGCCCTGCCAGCCGGTCGGCTGGCGCGGTTTCATGCTGGGAAGCGGGCGCATCTGGTATCATCGGGATAAGGACGGCTGGCACCTCTTCTCGATCAACGGGGCGCTGCAGGAACCGGTGGAGATGGGCCTGCCCATCGGTTGGCGCGAGGATGGCGAGCTTCTCCCCTTCGAATGCTTCTATTACGACAATTTCGCGACCGATCGCTCCCGTGAATATGCAAAGCAACATGAAATCAGGGATTTCGATGATTTTCTTGCCAATCCAGGAAAATATCTGGGGATGCCCATCCCGTTAAATGACAAGGTCTCGCCCGACTGGTGCCAGGATAACTATTGCAAGGATCACCGCCTTGATGAGACGATTGCGCTTTCCCACCGGCTTTCTGAATGCCGGACGACCTCTGTCGAGCTGACCGTGCTGGATCGTCTCATCTGGCGTGAGACGGGAGGGGTTTCCTATCAATATGAGGTGATCGGCAGGGTGCGCCCGGTGCAATGCGCACGCCTCGCGCCCCATCTCGATGCGACATGCAACGCCGCCTATCTTCTCGCCATCGGTGATTACAGCGGCGGCACCATCGGCTGGCTCATGCAATATACGATCTATGGCCTGTTCACCACAAAAGACGATACGCGCTACATCGCCCCGTTAAAAAGCTTCAACAACCGCAACGAAGCCCTTAATTTTACTGAGGATTTAAGATAATCCGCGTTTCACCTATTGGCATCCCGCAGGGGGCGTGGACTTGTGGCATTCGATAAATTTTGCAAAGCCGTCCAGCGCCTCATCCATCACACCTTCCTTGGTATGATCAGAAACGAAAAGAAGGGCGATGATAAATAGGATCAGGCCGATAAGCGCCGTGGATATCCATGCCCGAACTCCGATAAGCAACCAGCTCGCGAACCTTCGGACAATTCCTCTCTCGGCCCCTACAAGCCTATTGAGATTATTTATATCTGTGCCAATCCGTTGAATTTCCGCCAGAAATTCATTTCGCGCCGTATTGAGTGTATTGCTTTGCACTTCAGAGAGGTATTTTTTCAGCGCGATATCGCCCGACGCCTTGAAAGCCGCAATCGCATCGCTGTCGCCGACGACGCCTTCCTGATAGGCTTTCAACTGGGCCCGGATTTCATCATCTGATTTGCCGCTGGTTTTCAGCTTTTCGGCAAATTTCCGTTTCTCCGATTTATAGAAGAGATAGGCAAACTGCCCCGAAATATCTGTGTCATTCTCGACAAGTTTATCGTAAACCCATGCCATCAGATCAAGCGTCCCCCAACGCTTAGCCGAAACATTCCGTGCTTGCGATCAGCCTTTTTTCTTGACCGCCACGGCATCATTCGCGGTTTCCGCAGGCGGCCAATTGGTCACCCCTTCAACCTGGATATGCGGCATATCGCCAAATAGATTATAGTGCTTGAATTTTTCGATAATCGACTGGCGTTCTTTTTCCGTCAGGATAAGCGATTCCGTTTTCGACATATCTTCCTCACGATCACGAACAATTGGACATTTTGTACAATAAATTATCCATTCTATACATCAAAAAATGAGACTTTGTTAAAATGCGGCTTCACTATGTCACGGATATGGGGAAAAAGCCCGGCAGTTTCAATGGAAACGGCGGCAATGCAAGGTTTCCGCCGTTATCCATTAAACTCTACTCCGCCGCCTCGCGGGCGACACTGAGGCCTTCACGCTCAATATCAGTGATATAATCGCGCGTGAGGGGTACGGCGTCG
>SBHH01000128.1 GCA_006226265.1 Alphaproteobacteria bacterium
TCTTTCCCTGCCGATATTTTCAGGAATTATATTTAGAATAATTCCAATCTATTGACAGGTCTTTCCGACAGACATATATTGAATGGGTAAGCCTGTTTGCGAACGAACAGACAGATATCATTTACTCATTGCAGGAGGACTTTATGTCTTTAGCGGGAAGCAAAACCGAACAGAATCTGAAAGACGCCTTTGCGGGTGAATCCCAGGCCAACCGCCGTTATCTCTATTTCGCACAAAAAGCGGACGTTGAAGGCTACAACGATGTGGCTACTGTCTTCCGCTCCACCGCAGAAGGCGAAACAGGCCATGCCCACGGCCATCTGGAATATCTCGAAGCCGTGGGTGACCCGGCAACCGGCCTGCCGATCGGCGGCACCGATAACAACCTGAAGGCAGCCATCGCCGGCGAAACCCATGAATATACGGATATGTATCCGGGCATGGCGAAAACCGCCCGCGAAGAAGGCCATGACGAGATTGCCGACTGGTTCGAAACCCTCGCAAAGGCCGAGAAAAGCCATGCAGGCCGTTTCCAGAAGGCCCTCGACAGCCTGGACGCGTAAGGCGATCCGGCTTTAAGCCGCAATTATCGGGGTAGCGGATCGACCATTCGCTACCCTCTTTTAAAAAGAGCAGCATTTTTCAGGGGAAGATCATGCGCGAAGGCAGCCTCGATGCGCCCACACGGCATAAAATTGACTGGAACAATCCCGATTTCTATGACGAGCAGAAGCTGGACGACGAGCTCCGCCGGGTTTTCGATATCTGCCATGGATGCCGCCGCTGCTTCAATCTATGCGATTCCTTTCCCCGGCTGTTCGACCTGATTGATGAATCGGAGACCGAAGAACTTGATGCCGTCGCCTCGGCGGATTTCAAGCCGGTGGTCGATGCCTGCACACTCTGCGACATGTGCTTCATGACGAAATGTCCCTATGTGCCGCCGCATGAGTTTGATCTCGACTTTCCGCATCTGATGCTGCGCTACCGCGCCGTTGAAAAGAAAAAGGGGCTCGATAAATTCGCGGCTCGCCAGCTCTCCAAAACCGACCGCAATGGCAAGCTGGCCGCGCCCGTCGCGCCGCTCGCCAACTGGGCGACCAAAACCTCTAACGGCCTAACCCGCGGCGTAATGGAGGCAACGCTTAATATCGACAGACACGCCGCGCTACCGAAATACCAGTCGAAAAGCCTTGTGGACCGCGCCAAAGAAAATCCGCTTGAGATTAACAAGGACGCCCCTGCCTATGGCCGAAAGGCCGTGATCTACGCGACCTGCTTTGGCAACTACAACAATCCCGCCCCCGGGGAGGCCACCCGTAAAGTCCTCGCCAGAAACGGTATCGAGACGGAAGTTGTCTATCCCGGCTGCTGCGGCATGCCGCTGATGGAACAGGGTGACCTTAAGAGCGTTGCAGCAAATGCCGAAAAGGTCGCGGCAGAGCTGGGCCCCTGGATCGACAAGGGCTATGAAGTGATTGCGCTGGTCTCCTCCTGTGCGCTGATGCTGAAATTTGAATGGCCCTTGCTTCTGCCTGAGAGCAAGGCGGTGGAACGGCTTTCAAAATCCACCTTTGATGTCGCTGAATATGTCGTAGATTTTGCCAAGAAGGAAGGGATGGCCGAGGGCATGCAGCCCCTTGATGACAGCGTCGCCGTTCATCTTGCCTGCCACGCCCGGGCCCAGAATATGGGCGCCAAGGGCGCGGAAGTCATTCGCCTGATCCCGGAATCCAAGGTGAGCGTGGTCGAGCGCTGCTCAGGCCATGGCGGCTCTTGGGGGATCATGAAAGGCAATTTCGAAACCGCCCTTAAAGTCGGTAAACCGGCTGCGAAAACCGCGCTGACCTCGAAGGCGAAATATATCGCCTCCGAATGCCCGCTTGCGGCGGAACATCTGATGCAGGGAATTGAAAAACTCGATTCCGAGGCCGTCACGGCAAAGGCCGCCCTGCATCCCATTGAACTTCTGGCCAAGGCCTATGGCCTCGAGTAAGGATTGAGACATGACTGCAGCTGTAAAACGCCAGATCACGCCGGAGGATATCCTCCCGCTCGATGAATACCGCAAGATTCGCAAAGAACATAAGCAGAAGCTGGTCGCGATCAAAAAGAACCGCCGCCTGTCGATCGGCCCCTTCGCAACGCTCTATTTTGAGAATTACGACACCATGTGGTCGCAAATCCAGGAAATGCTCTATATCGAGCAGGGTGGCGACGAACAGCTGAAGGACGAGTTGGAGGCTTATAATCCGCTCATCCCGAATGGGTCAGAGTTGGTCGCGACCTTCATGATCGAGATTGACGATCCGGTGCGGCGCGACTTCATGCTGCGAAAACTGGGTCATATCGAAAAGACCATCTTCCTTTCCGTCGGTGGCGAAAAGATCATGGCGGTTCCGGAAATGGACACGGAGCGGACGACGGACGATGGCAAGGCCTCCTCCATCCATTTTCTGCATTTTCCGCTGAACGAGGCACAGAAAAAGGCCTTCAAGGATTCCAAGACCGATGTCATGTTCGGCATTGAGCATGAGAATTACGGCCATATCGCCCTCGTTCTCGGTGAGGTCAAAAAGGCGCTTTCAGAAGATCTCGACGGCTGACATCCGCCTCAGCTAGCGGATTTTCTCGTTCTCGTAGACGCCGTAGAACTGGCTGGCCATGAGCCAGCCGGTAAGGCCAGCGATTTCGATCTCGCACCAGCGACCGTCGCATTCCTTCAGCTTGCCGACGACGCCGGGCTCCGCCAGCATCACGACCTCGCTCCCCTCATCCGGATCGTCATAAACGGCGCGCGCATCGCCCGTGATGATCAGGGTGCGTCGGCTGCTGAGCAGCTTCTTATGGATCCAGCCAGTTGCCCCGTCGATATCACGGATCTGCCGCCAATGCTCATATTCCGCAATAATTTCCACCGGCCAGCCCTGGCGCCGGAATACCCAGCTGATGGGGTAACGCGTGCCGGGACCGGCGCGCACATTCACTTCATCCGATGACAACGAGACAAACCGCGGCAGGGGAAGTCCCGTTTCCGGCCCGATCGTACCGGCTGCCCGCGCAGGTACTGCAAAAACGCAGAAGCAAAGCAAAAGGATGATAAAGGGACGGCTGGCCACGGCTGGAATACTCTCAATGCAACAGGCGAAGAACAGCAACCTTTATGCCGCGACGGGCCCTTCCGGGTCAAGAGCGCAAAAAACCCGGTTCATTAGGTATTACAGGCAATTGTCTCGGCCTGCGTGATCTGCTAGATAAAGTCTAGCTGCCGTGCCTTAAGGCCAGAAACAAGAGAGTCGTCACATGCCACAGAAAAAACCAGTTGTCGTTGTCACACGCAGGCTTCCCGATGCGATTGAAACCCGCATGATGGAGCTGTTTGACACCCGGCTGAACCATGAAGACACTCCCATGACTCAGAACCAGCTGATTGATGCGGTGCGCGCGGCCGATGTGCTGGTCCCGACCGTGACCGACAAAATCGATCTTGGCGTGCTGAGCCAGGCAAATCCGAACCTGAAACTGATTGCGAGCTTCGGCACCGGCGTCGATCATATCGATCTTGCCACCGCCCGCCAGCGCGGCATCACCGTGACCAATACGCCGGGCGTCCTTACCGAGGATACCGCTGATATGACCATGGCCCTTATCATGGCGGTTCCGCGTCGCCTGACGGAAGGAGAACGCCTGATGCGAAGCGGTAACTGGCACGGCTGGTCGCCAACCGGGATGCTGGGGCACCGGATCTGGGGCAAGCGACTTGGCATTATCGGCATGGGCCGGATCGGCCAGGCGGTTGCGCGGCGCGCCCGCGCCTTCGGCCTCTCAATCCATTACCACAATCGCAACCGGCTGCCCGAGGATATCGAGCATGAGCTGGAGGCCACCTATTGGGAGAGCCTCGACCAGATGCTCGCCCGCATGGATATCGTCTCGGTCAACTGCCCGCATACACCGGCAACCTTCCATTTGCTGAATGCCCGCCGCCTCGCGCTGCTACAGCCAAGCTCCTATGTCGTCAATACCTCGCGCGGTGAAGTGGTGGACGAAAATGCCCTGACCCGGATGCTCCGAAACGGCAAGATTGCGGGCGCGGGCCTCGATGTATTTGAGCATGAGCCCGCCGTCAATCCGCGCCTTATGGAACTCGACAATGTCGTCCTGTTGCCGCATATGGGATCGGCCACCATCGAAGGCCGGATCGATATGGGAGAGAAGGTCCTGATCAACATCAAGACCTTTATCGATGGCCATACCCCACCCGACCGGGTGCTGCAGGCCATGCTGTAATTAAAGGGAGCCGATTGGCTCCCTTTTTTATTGCCATTTCGCGAAAGATCATAAAAAAGGCGGTCCCGAAGGACCGCCACTTTGTCGTCTGTATTTCTCTGTCGCTATTAAGCAGCGGCAGCAGCCTTGCGGCGCTTGCGCCATCCAGCGAAGCCCATTACAGCGAGACCTGCGCCATAGAGAGGCAGGGCCGCCGGAAGCGGGACAGCCGAGAGATTGGCAAATTCGAAGGCATTACTGTCGGAGAGGAAACGAACCTCATCAAACAGGCCGTCGGCAACAACGGTGGCCAGAATAAAACCGGTCGTCTTCTGGGCGGTGTCAAGCTGCGAGTCATCGCCATACAAGGCATCGACCCAGGTACCGTTGTTGTAGAATTCGAGGCCATTATAGTTGTCTACCGATCCCCAAATGAAGGAGACAGCAGAGATGGCGCTATCGAAAACATAGGAAGCATAAGAATCACCGGAAACCGATGTAAACGTTCCAGTACCGTCAAGGTTCGTGCCTTCCCACGGAGACCGGTAGACACCGTCCGACGACGTGGTCAGATTTTCATAGACATTTCCGACGGCACTTGTGTAGTGCGGGACACCCGTGTCTACGAGCGTAGCGGGATTCGGATTTTCCCAAGTAACGGTTGCCGCCTGAGCCGGCGCGGCAAACAGGAGAGCAACAGCAGCTACTCCGGCAAGTGTGCTAATAAGTTTCTTCATAACGGCACTCCACTCTTATTCAAATGCGACAGGCCCGCGTACTGAACATCCCCGATGGCCCCATCGTTAAAAATTTAATCGGGAACAACCACAGAAAATTCTGGGCATATAGCTCCCTCGGAATGCGGTCAATTTGAAAGTTAACACTTCTTATGTCAACAAAAATTCATATTTATTTGCCTAAAATTTTAGG
>SBHH01000158.1 GCA_006226265.1 Alphaproteobacteria bacterium
ATACTGCCCCTCGCCGATTGTCGCATAGATGACCTCGCGCCCCGTGCTGCCGTAATTGACGATATTGACGTTACCCTCGACCACGAAGAACATGTCGCGGCTGTCGCTCGCCCGCTCCAGGATCTGCTCGCCCGCGCGGAACGTCCGCCAGCTGCATTTCGTCCCGAGGGCCGCCCGCTCCTCCCGTGTCAGCTCCGACAGAAGCTCTATTTTATCAAGATTATGCATTACTTTTGGAAAGTTACCCCCTAGAATCGGAAGAGAAGGTCCCGACATCCCGATATGACTATATAGGATAATGGGAATTTGCAAAACCGCAAGCCGGGGAACGCATGTGACTGAAAGGCTCTGGATCCGAAATCCGCTCGCATCCCTTGAACCCGCCGCAACGGGCGGCGTGGTAGTTGAGGGAACGCGCATTGCCGAACTGGTCCCTTTGGGCGCGGAACCTGAGGGCGGCACTGGCGATCTTCGCATTTTCGATGCCTCCCGCCATGTGCTACTGCCGGGGCTTGTGAATGCGCATCATCATTTTTACCAGACGCTGACCCGCGCCTGCCCCGCAGCGCTTAACAAGCCGCTTTTCCCCTGGCTGAAATCGCTTTATCCGCTCTGGGCAGGATTGACGGCGGAAATGCTGGAGGCCGCCTCCAGTCTTGCGCTCGCGGAACTGCTCCTCTCGGGCTGCACGACGGCGGCGGATCATCACTATCTTTTCCCGGAAGGCCTTGACGATGCCATCGATGTGCAGGTGGCCGCCGCAAAAAGCCTCGGCATCCGCGCCCATCTCACGCGCGGCTCCATGAGCCTCGGGGAAGATCAGGGCGGCCTGCCGCCGCAATCGACCGTGCAGACGGAAGAGGCGATTTTGGCGGATAGCGAGCGGCTCATCAAGCGCCATCATGATCCGGCGCCGGGCGCACTCATACAGCTCGCGCTCGCCCCCTGCTCTCCCTTCTCGGTCAGCACGGAACTGATGACGGCATCGGCGAAACTCGCCCGGCAATATGGCGTGCGGCTTCATACCCATCTCGCCGAAACCCATGACGAGACCGCCTTTTGCGAGAAGATGTTCGGCCTTCGCCCGCTTGATTACCTCGAAAAGGTCGGCTGGCTCGCGGGCGATGTTTGGCTCGCCCATGGCATCCATTTCGAGGCGGCGGAAATAAAACGGCTCGGCAAGGCGGGCGTCGGCATCTGTCACTGCCCGTCATCGAACATGATCCTTTCGTCCGGCATCGCCCATACGCTGGAGCTGGAGCGGGCCGGATCGCCCGTCGGCCTTGGCGTCGATGGCTCGGCGTCCAACGACGGCTCCAACATGATCCAGGAAGTCCGTCAGGCGCTTCTTTTGCAGCGGCTTCGCTATGACGCCTCGGAGGTCACCCATCAGGCGGCCTATCGCTGGGGCACGGAAGGCTCGGCCCGCTGCCTTGGCCGCGAGGATATCGGTAAAATCGAAGTCGGGAGGGAAGCCGATCTCGCGCTTTTCGCCCTCGATGAGATGCGTTTTTCCGGCTCGGGCGATCCGCTCGCCGCCCTTCTTCTTTGCGGCGGGCACCGGGCCGATCATGTGATGGTCGCGGGCAAATGGCGCGTGACGGACGGCGAGATTACCGGCTTCGACCTCCCCGCCCTTCTGCATAAACACCACGCCTTGGGACAGAAACTGCAGGGGCTTGCCGCATGAGCCACGGCTTGGAAACAGATATCGACCTTGATCCGCTTTTTGCGGCTCTCGACCTCAAGGCGAAATCCCTGCTGGTCACGGTCTGGGGCGATTGCGTCGCGCCCCATGGCGGTACGGTCTGGCTGAAAAGCCTGATCGACCTTGTGGAACCGCTTGGTCTGAACGAGCGGGTGGTGCGCACCGCCGTCTTCCGCCTGCAACGGGAGGAATTGCTCTCGTCAGAGCAGGCCGGACGGCGGAGTTTCTACAGCCTGACCCGGACGGGCCGTCATCGCTTCGCAGAGGCAACGCGCCGAATTTACGCAAGCGGAGACATTCCCTGGAACGGAAAATGGCTGCTCCTATTCCTTGCCCGCCGCGACCTTGACGACAAGGTCCAGCGCGCCTTGCATAACGAGCTCGGCTGGCTCGGCTTCGGCGCGTTTGGGGGCGGCATCTATGCCCATCCGGGCCAATCGCGCGAGACGCTGGAGGCCTTGCTCTCGGATCACAAAGTTACAAAATGCGCCACCATTCTGGAAACCGCGGACGCGGCCCCGCGTCTCTATGACAATCCGGCAATTCTCGTCCGGAAGGGCTGGAACCTCGACGATCTCGAAGCGGATTATGCGCGCTTCATCGGGCATTTCGGACGCTTCGGCGGCGCGGATCGCCCGGCCGCCCAACTCGACGAAAAAAAATGTTTTATCATTCGCAGCCTGTTGGTGCATGATTATCGCCGGGTGCTGCTCCGCGACCCGATGCTGCCGGCCGAACTCCTGCCCGGGAAATGGAACGGCAGCGAGGCGCGCGCGCTCTGCCGGGATATTTACCAGCAGGTCTGGCAAGGGGCCGAGCGGCATCTGATGAGCGTACTTGAACATGCGGGCGGGAGGCTGCCTCCCGCATCAGAAGAATTCATGGCCCGCTTTGGCGGCCTGGAACGATAAGCGCAGAGTAACAGGGAACGGGTTTCGGACATGTCAGAAGGGTTGAAGATTGTCATTGTCGGCTCCGGGCCGGCGGGAATGTATGCCGCCGGAGCCATCTTAAAGAAAAGCCCCGAAAGCCGCATTGATATCCTCGACAAGCTGGCAACCCCTTACGGCCTTGTACGCGCCGGTGTCGCCCCCGATCACCAGACCACCAAGGCCGTGACCCGCGCCTATGACAAGGTGATGGAGAACGCCAATGTCCGCTTCGTCGGCAATATCGGCCTTGGCAGCGACGTGCCGCTCGCCAAGCTCCGGGAGCTGTATGACGTGGTGATCGTCGCGACCGGCACGCCGAAGGACCGGAGCCTCGGCATCCCCGGCGAAGACAAGGCAGGCGTCTTCGGCGCGCAAACTTTCGTCTACTGGTACAACGGGCATCCGGAGTTTCGCGAGGCGGTGCTGGATCTCGATATCGACACGGCGGTCGTCATCGGCAACGGCAATGTCGCGCTCGATGTCGCGCGTATCCTGATGCGCACGGCACCCGAAATGAAGGATACCGACCTCGCCGAACATGCCGCCGAGATGATTTTCAAAAGCCCCCTCAAATGCGTGCATGTGGTCGGCCGCCGGGCGCCCGAGAACGCGCAGTTTTCCTCCAAGGAACTTTCGGAATTTGCTGAACTTATTTCCGCAACCCCTTATACGGACAAGGAAAAGCTTCCCGAAAGCTTTTCCTCCGACGACAAGAAGGAAGAGAAAGTCGTCAATACCAATCTCGACCTCCTCCGGAGTTTCGAGCAGATCAAGCCGGGGATCGAGGGGCGCTCCATCCATCTCGATTTTCTCGCAAGCCCGGTCGGGATTCTGGGCGATGAGCGCATTACCGGCGTCCGGTTCGAACGCAATAAAATCGTCGATGGCAAGGCCGTCGGCACCGGCGAGACTTACGAAATCGACTGCCAGCTTCTCGTCTCCTGCATCGGTTACGAGATGGGGATGCTGGAAGGCCTGCCGGTCGAAAAAGGCATTATCCGGAATGACGAGGGCCGCGTCGCCGAAGGGCTCTATGTGGTCGGCTGGGCGAAACGCGGCCCGTCCGGTACCATCGGCACCAACCGGATCGACAGCCAGAATGTGGTCGACCGTCTGCTCGCCGATTTCGAGGGCAAGGGCAACAGCGCCAGGACGGGCGGCGACGGGCTCGATGCCTTTTGCCGTGAAAAAGGCATCGACGCGGTTTCTTTCGAGGACTGGAAAAGGATCGATGCCGCCGAGGTTGCGCGGGCCGGAGAAACCTCGCCGCGGCGAAAATTCGTCCGCACGCGCGATATGCTCTCTCTCCTCCGCGGGGAAGGATAAACCATGCTGCTGGCCCAGTTGAGCGACTGTCATGTCTCCATTCCCGGTGAGGAATTCTCGGACCTTTATCACAGTGCCGACCGGCTGCGCGAGGCGATCCGCCATGTCAACGAAGGCGTCAACCGGCCCGATCTGGTGGTGCTGACCGGCGATCTGATCAATGCCGCGCGGCGCGATGAATATGAGCTCCTTCGCGAGATCGTAAAAGATTTCGAAATGCCGTATTATCTGATGCCCGGCAATCACGACCATTGCGCGCTCTTGCGGGAAATATTTTCTGACCATGATTACCTCCCGCGTGAGGGGAAGCTCCACTATGTGATCGACGGCTGGCCGCTCAAGCTGATCTGCCTCGACACCAATATCCATGGCAAGCCGCAAGGGGAGCTTGGCGCGGCCCAACTCGACTGGCTGGAGGCGGAACTCGCTGGCGAGAAAAGCCGGAACTGCCTTATCTTCATGCATCACCCGCCCTTCCGGACGGGGCTCACCAGCATGGATAATATGGGGCTTCTCGATATGGAGGCTTTCATCGAGGTCATTTCCCGCCATGACCATATCGAGCGGGTGCTCTCTGGCCATCTTCACCGGGCGATCCAGCGCCTTAGCCATGGCACGCTCATCCAGGTCTGTCCCTCCACCTCGCATCAGGTGGAACTCTCGCTCGGGGACAACAACAGCCTCGCCACCGTGTTCGAGCCGCCGGAATATCTCCTCCATTACTGGACGGAGGCGGACGGCCTCGTTACTCATTCGGAATTCGTGAAAGATTACGGCGTCGCCTGGCGTCTCGCAATCGGCGGGATCGGCGAAACCTACTGATTAGATTTTATTTTATAACACTTAGTGCGATATATTATGCTTGAAAATAGCACACTACGTGCGATATAATAGAGCAGAGAAAACTTAAAGGTCAAAGACATTCGAATATTCAAGACGAAATGGTTTACCCGCTTCGCCCGAAAAGAGGGGATTGATGAAATAACCCTCCGTCTTGCAATCCTGAATGCGGAACAGGGCCTGATAGATGCCGACCTCGGGGGCGGTGTCATTAAACAGCGGATTTCGCGCCCGGGAGAGGGCAAATCAGGAGGACATCGGACGATCATCCTGTTTCGAAGCGGCGACAAGGCCTTTTTCGTCTTTGGCTTTTCAAAAAGCGAC
>SBHH01000081.1 GCA_006226265.1 Alphaproteobacteria bacterium
GCTCAAACACCCGCCACCCCGCATATTTGTAAAGTCACACCGGGAAGCCATGCGTTTCATGCATATGTGCACTGCAATATTTAAGGTGGAGAAATAGCCGGATATTAGCTATCTATGAGTCATAGATGTTGCAACGCAGCATTTTATTATCAGCTCCCTGCTGATATTTGATTGCATGTATTCCTCCCAATCACATGTAATCCGTATTGCCAATCGGCAATACCTCCCTGTTAGACTGGACCGGCTTCTGATGAAGCCGGTCTTTTTTTATCCGTTATGCAGCAAAAACATAACAGGCATACCGTTTTGGGGGTTAAAAATTCAGCTGAAGGCCCAATATTCGATGAGTGGATTTCATGAAATCCCACGGGGCTGGAACTTTCCGGTCCGGAACAGGTGGTTACTCCCTGCCCCCTGTTTCCGCATCTTGTATTCGAGATGCTTACCTCCCTGTTAGACTTGCCGACCATTCCCATGGTCGGCATTTTTTTTGCCCCGCACAACGGCGGGGCAATTCAGGACGGTATTAGTCGTGATGCGCAATCGGCTTGTCAGTAAAAAGATAGTCCTTCAACTCGTGATCGAAGGTCGGATCTTTCCGCCGGATCCATTCGAGCACCATGGCGGCATGTTCCTTTTCCTCATCGCGGTTATGCGCAAGAATTGCCTTTAGCTCATTGTCCTTGCAGGCATCCACTCTCTGGTTATACCAGTCAACGGCTTCCAGTTCTTCCATCAGGGAAGTAATCGCGCGGTGCATGTCGCGCGTTTCATCTGAAATTTCCGCAATCGGTTCGTGATAGCCTTCGTTAGCCATTTTTCTGTCCCTTCGGCTTTATTGAGATGAATTTACAAGGTTCTGCATTATACATAGCAGATGCATTCGCCTAGGCAAACAGCTGAAACCCACCGCGAGTTCCGCGGCCAGTTTTCAAATGGAGGATTTTACAGGCGCTCGAGCCTACATATACAGGGATTCGCCTTTGATATCCTCGTAGATCTCAGCGACATATTCACCATAGCCATTGAAAATCTGCGTCGACAGATGCTCTCCTGTCCCGATATCGCGTTCCGTCGCCTGAGACCAGCGCGGATGCGGCACCTCCGGGTTGACATTGGCCCAGAAGCCATATTCGTTATCGTTAAGCTTTTCCCAGAAAGTAACCGGCCGTTTCTCGGTAAAGGTGAAGTGGGTAATGGACTTGACAGACTTGAAACCATACTTCCATGGCGCCGCAAGACGGAGTGGTGCGCCGTTCTGTTTCGATACCGGCTTGCCATACATCCCCGTCACAAGAAAAGCGAGATCGTTCGTTGCCTCCTCCATGGTGAGGCCTTCCGTATAGGGCCAGGGGTACCAGAACTGGCGCTGTCCCGGCGCAACGGATTTATTCTCGAAGGTATGCATGACAAGATATTTCGCCTTGGAAGTCGGCTTGGCCAGCTTGACAAGCTCCTTTAAGGGAAACCCACTCCAGGGCACAACCATAGACCATGCCTCGACGCAACGGTGCCGGTAGTTCCGCTCTTCCAGCGGCATTTTTTTCAGGAGATCGTCGATACCAATTTCCATTTCCTTTTCGACCGCGCCATCAATCCGGACGGTCCAGGGGCGGATCGGCAAGGCCTGCGCCGCCTCCCAGATCGTCTTGTGGGAGCCGAATTCATAGAAGTTGTTATAGGTGGTGGAAATCTTCTCGGGCGTCATCGGCCGCGTTATTTTATACATACCGTTATGCGGCACAGGATAGAGGCCGGCGCTCGGGTCCATCTCATCGGCAAGGGCGTTCCGGAACGGGAGCGATGCGCCGATCGAGACGACAAGTCCGGCCCCGGCCATGCCTTTCAGGATATCACGGCGATTGAGGTAGTTGCTTTCCGAAGTTACCCTGCTTTCGGGAAGCTCCCAGCCTTTACGAATTTTAATCAGCACCGCCTTCTCCTTCTTTACGTCAAACGGATGTTAGAAGGATAATTGATCCACGGCCGCTCACTTACAATTCAAGCTTCCGTGAGCGGCCGAGGATAGATGCAAGAAAACGGTGGCTACTCCGCCCTGTTTTGCAGGACTTTTTCGGCGTTGTGGCCGGTCAGTTCCTGCAGGTGATCGAACTCGCTTCGATAAGTTCCGACGCCGAGGGTAACAGAGCGCAATTCGACAATCAGATCATGCACTTCGGATTCCGGGATCATCGCGACCAGCACATCCCAACCGCCCCAGCCGTCGCGCGCATCGAAGCCCAGGATCTGGCCGCGCCGTCCACTGACGATGCTGTTGACCTTCGAGGTATGCTCTGACGGCATGGAAATCTCGACCTTGTAGATTGGCTCCAGAAGGACAGGCTCACATTTCGGCATCCCCTCGCTCATGGCAATGCGCGCCGCCGAACGGAAGGAATTTTCCGAACTGTCGACTGAATGGAACTGCCCGTCGAACAGGGTCACGGAAACATCGACAACGGGAAAGCCGAGCGGTCCTTCCATCAGATATTCCTTCACCCCATGCTCGACCGCCGGGATATATTGCCGGGGGACGGAACCGCCGACGATTTTTTCCTCAAACTGAAAGCCTGCCCCCCTTGGCAACGGCTTGATCTCGATCTGGACATCGCCGAACTGGCCATGCCCGCCGCTCTGCTTCTTGTAGCGGGCATGCTGCGTTGCGGCTTTGCGGATCGCTTCCTTATAGGCAACCTTGGGCCGTCGGGCCTTCACGTCGAGACCATATTTATTGCGAAGGCGGTCGAGCGCGACTTTGAGGTGAATTTCGCCCTGACCCCAAAGAATAAGCTCCTGCGTTTCCTGCTTATGCTCGGACATGAGGGAGGGATCCTCCTCGATGATCTTGGCAAGTGCGGCGGAAAGCTTCACGTCATCCTCCCGCTTTTCGGCGATAAGCGCAAAATTATAGACGGGCGACAAAGCGGCACGTTCAGGCCGGATCGTCTCGTCCCGCTTCAGGATATCGCCAGTTTGCGCCTCGTCCAGACGTGCAAAGGCTACGATATCACCGGCTACACATTCGGAAATCTTGTCAGCCTTGCTACCCTGAAGCCGAAGCAGTCCGCCAATCCGACCAATATCGAGGATATCGCCATCCTTGACTTCTCCCGACCAGATCCGGGCGAGCGAGAGCTTGCCCGCCTGCGGTGAGATATAGGTCTTGAGGATCTCAGCCGTGACCTCGTCGCCCTCAGCATCGAACCCGGCACGAGATGCCGCGGCCTTTGCTTCGGGCACTTCATGACGAAGCGCCTTCAGAAGGCGGCGAACGCCATTGTCCCGCTCGGCGGAGCCTAAGAAAACCGGCGTGACCAGCCCCTCGCGAAGATCGTTCTGGAGCAGGGCGTAAATCTCCTCCTTCTCAGGATCGATATCCTCCAGCAGTTCTTCCATCAGGTGATCGTCGAAATCGGCGAGCCGTTCCAGCATCTCGAAACGGGAGGTTCCTTCCTCCTCCGCCATTTCAGGCGGGAGATCAATGATGCGCGAGGCTTCGCCCTCCTTATAAACATAGGCCCGCTCAGAGGCGAGATCGACATAGCCGGAGATACTGTTATTTTTAAAAATCGGCACCTGGCGCAGGACCAGCGCCCGCTCCGTCACCGATTGCAGGGAATTGAACAGGTCATGGACTGAGCCGTGCGCCTTGTCCATTTTGTTCACGAACAGAAAAGTCGGGATCCCCCTCGTCTGCAGGCTTTTTAAGAGCGGCGTCAGGGTCAGGACCCGATCCGCATCCGGCTCACAAACAACAACCGCGGCATCGACGCCGCGGAGAGCATTTTCAGACTCTTGAAAAAATTCAATGGAGCCCGGGCAATCTAGAAAGGTAAATTGATCCCCGAGGTAGTTGGCATGAGTGGCATTCACTTCCACGCTCATCTGCCGGTCCCGCGCTTCTTTTGCACTGTCCCCGACGGTGGTTCCGGCGGTTACGCTGCCTTTTCGGTCTATCTCACCGCAGATGTGAAGAATGGCTTCGAGAAGAGTTGTCTTTCCACTTGAATAGGGACCTACCAGCGCGATGCTGCGAGGCCCCGTCGGCTTGTCTACGACCATGACGTGCCTCCCTATTTGTTAGACAGGTCTAATGTTCTGCCTGTCAAAGAGGGGACGCAAGGAAAAATCCGGAGTGAAAAAGAAAAGCTTTGTTATTGCAGTCTTTTCCCGGATCACTTTTTGAAGGGCCGGAAAAGAGCATAAAAAAGCGGCCGAATCACCGGCCGCTTTCTTCAGATATGATAAATGCTTCAGGTCAGGCTGGCGCAGAAGCGCTGGATCCGCGTGCAGGCTTCCGTCAGCGCCTCAGTCGAGGTGGCGTAGGAAACCCGGAAGTGCGGCGACAGGCCGAAGGCCTCCCCATGCACCACGGCAACCCCTTCGTTTTCAAGAAGGGCCGTCACGAAGTCGAGGTCGTTGCTGATGACCTTGCCTTCCGGCGTCTTCTTGCCGATGCAGCCCGCGCAGGACGGATAGACATAGAAGGCGCCTTCCGGCTTCGGGCAGGAAAGGCCGGAAGCCTGGTTCAGCATGCTGACCACCAGGTTACGGCGTTCTTCGAAAACCTTTGCCCGCTCCGGGATGAAATCCTGCGGCCCGTTCAAGGCTTCGACCGCCGCATACTGGCTGATCGAGCTCGGGTTGGAGGTGCTCTGCGACTGAACCTTCGCCATCGCCTTGATCAGCTCAACCGGCCCCGCGCCATAACCGATACGCCAGCCCGTCATGGAATAGGACTTCGAGACGCCGTTCATGGTGAGCGTGCGATCATAGAGCTTCGGTTCGACCTCCGCCGGGGTCACGAATTTGAAATCGTCATAGACCAGATGCTCATACATATCGTCGGTTAGGATCCAGACATTCGGATGCCGCACCAGCACATCAGTGAGTGCCTTCAGCTCATCTCGCGTATAGCCCGCGCCCGTCGGGTTGGAAGGGGAGTTGAAGATCAGCCATTTGGTTCTTGGTGTAATGGCCGCTTCCAGTGCTTCAGGCTGCATCTTGAAATTCGTCTCTGCCGTCGCTTCGACAAAAACCGGCGTCCCGCCGCCTAAGAGAACCATATCCGGATAGGAAACCCAGTAAGGCCGAGGGATGATGACTTCATCTCCCGGGT
>SBHH01000246.1 GCA_006226265.1 Alphaproteobacteria bacterium
AGCTCCGCCGGGGCAATCCGGGCATGAAGAAGCGCCGTGCCGCTGAAGACAACTTTCAGGTTCGGGATGGTCGCGAGCAGGGCCTCGTCCCGCGCGACCGCGAAATCGTCGAGCGCGACCACAAGGTTCTTGTCGCGCCCGTCCCAGACCAGTTTCACCTCCTCGAACGACAGGTCAAGGCTGGGATACTGCGTTTCCAGTGCCTGGGCGATATAGGGCGTGAAAAACTGGAGTGAGACCGGGCCGCGCGCGAGACCGGCGATCACCGCCATCACGCAGAGGAAAACCAGAACCAGCGCCCCCATCAGAACGCGGAACAATAATTTCGATGTCGTTAAGACCACGGGCGGAATTCTCTTGTGTTCACTTCGGCTGTCCCGATAATTGACCTGCTAGCCTAACCCAAGCGAGCCGGATAAGGAATGCAGGATATTAAAAGGATTGAAAAAATTCCCTTCACGGAGGCCATGCACGATCTCCCTCCCGCGGGGGATGAAGAATTGTTGCGGATCGGCCTTGAGGAATGGGAAAGGCTCAATGTCGAAGAGGAAGACTACGCATCCTTTGCGGCAGAATTCGGGAAATCGGAAAAAGGCGCGCGCCTTCTCGCGGCCATATTCGGCAACAGCCCGTTCCTTTCCGCCTGTCTTTTGAACGAACGGCCGCTTTTCCGCCTGCTGGTCGAGGACGGGGCCGAAGCGGCGCTCCGCTCCATCCATGACGATCTCGATACGGCGGTTATGGAATTCGGACGCGACCGGGTGGCGCTGATGGCGGCGCTCAGGATCGCGAAGCGAAGGATCGCGCTTCTCACCGCGCTTTGCGATATCGGCCATGTCTGGCCGCTGATGCGTGTCACCGGCGTTCTCTCCGATTTCGCGGACCGGGCCGTCGATATCTGCGCGGGCTATCTTCTCGCCTTCGCCGCAGAGAAAGGGGAGCTTGTCCTTCCTCATCCTGAAAATCCGGTTCTGAGCAGCGGCCTTGTCATTCTCGGCATGGGCAAGCTCGGCGCGCGGGAGCTCAACTATTCCTCCGATATCGACCTGGTGATCCTGTTCGATGCCGAGAAGGTCACCTATACCGGGCGGCGCTCCATGGCCGACTGTTTCGTGCGCATCGCCCGCAACCTCGTCACCATGATGCAGGAGCGCACCCGGGACGGCTATGTCTTCCGCACCGACCTCCGGCTCCGTCCCGACCCCGGCGCAACGCCGATTGCCCTCTCGCTCGGTGCGGCGCATGTCTATTACGAAAGCCAGGGGCAGAACTGGGAACGCGCCGCCATGATCAAGGCGCGCCCCATCGCCGGCGACCTGGCCGCCGGGCGCGATTTCGTGACCTTCCTCACCCCCTTCGTCTGGCGGAAATCCATGGATTTCGCGGCGATCGAGGATATCCAGGCGATCAAGTCGCAAATCCATACCCACAAGGGCTTCTCCCGCATTTCGCTCGAAGGGCATAACATCAAGATCGGCCGGGGCGGCATCCGCGAGATCGAGTTCTTCTGCCAGACCCAGCAGCTGATCGAGGGCGGCCGCAACCCTGCGCTTCGCGATCCGACGACGCTCGGCACGCTTGACGAGCTTGCCGAATGCGGCAAGGTGAAAAAGGAGACGGCAGCAGAGCTTGCCAGGGCCTATCATTTCCTCCGCACCCTTGAACACCGCCTGCAAATGCTGCAGGACGAACAGACGCAGCTTCTGCCCGACGATGCGCGAGAGTTCGAGAAGCTCGGCGCCTTTTTCGGCCTGCCCGATGCGACGGAATTCAAAAAGAATCTGCTCGCCACGCTCGAATGCGTGCAGAAACATTACGACGCCCTGTTCGAGTTCGAGAAGACGCCGGACCGCAAAGCCGGACGGCTGGTCTTCACCGGGGCGGAGAATGATCCGGACACCCTGGCCTCCCTCGCCGAGCTGGGCTTTACCGACACAGCCGGTATGTCGCAGAAAATCCGCGAATGGCATCATGGCCGCTATCGCTCCACCCGGACCGAGCGGGCGCAGCAGATATTGACCGCGCTGATGCCGCATTTGTTGGAGGAGCTGGCCGATACGAGCGATCCCGACGCCGCCTTCACCCGCTTCGACGCCTTCCTGCAAAAGCTGCCCGCCGGCGTGCAGCTTTTCTCGCTGTTCAAGGCGCATCCAAGCCTTCTGAACCTGATGGCGAAAATCATGGGCATGGCGCCCGAGCTTGCCAGCACCCTTGCCCAGAGCCCGATGCTGCTCGACGGCGTGCTGGACCGGGAGTTTATGGCGCCGCTGGCGCCAAAGGAATCCCTCGCCGAGGACCTCAAGCTGATGCTTTCCACCGCGCGCGATTTCCAGGATATCCTCGACTTCTCGCGCCGCTGGACCAACGACATGAAGTTCCGCCTCGGCGTGCAGATACTTGACAATGTCGATCATGGCAGCGGCAAGGGCGCAACGGTGACGGCGGGACCGGTCCTGTCCGATATCGCCGAAGTGGTGCTCAATTCCCTCTTCCCCAAAGTGCTTGAGGAGTTAAGCGAACGTCACGGCCGCGTTCCGGGTGCGGAGTTTGCGGTGCTCGCCATGGGCAAGCTCGGCAGCCGGGAAATGTCGCCGGGCTCCGATGCCGATCTCATTTTCGTCTTCGACACGCCGGAAGACAACATGATGACCGACGGGACGAAGCCGATCCCGGCCGGACTTTTCTTCACACGCCTGAGCCAGCGTTTCATCAATTCATTAAGCGCGCTCACCGCCGACGGCCAGCTTTACGAGGTGGATATGCGGCTCCGGCCCCATGGCAAGTCGGGACCGATTGCGCTGCCCCTCGACGGCTTCGTCAGATATTATCAGGAGGAAGCCTGGACATGGGAGCATCTCGCCCTCACCCGGGCGCGCGTTGTCGCGGGCGATCCCGGTCTGATGGCCCGCGCCCATGATGCCTTGCAAACGATCAACGGAACCCGCCGCGACCCTGAAAAACTCCGTAAAGACACCCGCAGCATGCGCCGCCGCATCCATGCACAGCATACGGCGCGCATTCCCTGGACGCTGAAGCATGTGCCAGGCGGCATGATGGATCTTGAATTCATCTGCCAGTATCTCCGCCTGCTGCATGGCCCCGATCATCCGGAGGTGCTTCGCCCCAACTCGCCCGAAAGCCTTGTCGTGATGCAGGATCTCGGCCTCATCACGGCGGAGATGTCGGCGCGGCTCATCGAGATCAGCGCGCTCTATCTTAATGTGAACGGATTGCAGCATCTCTGCCTGGGGCCACGGAAAATGGATGAAAACGCGCCCGCGGCCCTTAAAGCCGCGCTGGCCCGCGCGGGCCATGCGCCGGATTTCGAGGCCCTGGAGGCAAAGCTCTATGCCGCGGAGGACTATGTCACGCGGCTGTTCGACGAGATCCTGCCCGCGCCGGAGGACGATATGGAGACCGACGCCCCCCTCCCACAGGAAGACGAGGACTGAGGAGAGCGGGGCTTACGCGCTTTCCTGGTATCCGCCATTCGACGACGGGTCTTCGGGCAGGTTGCGGGGCAGGCGAATGATCACGGCGCTGCCGCGGCCAAGCTCGCTTGTGAATTCCAGGCTGCCGCCGTGAAGCTCCACCAGGTTCTTCGAGAGCGGCAGACCGAGACCCGTCCCTTCCTGTGCAATCAACGAACTCTCATTTGCCTGCTGGAAGGGTTCGAATATCTTCTCGAGGTTTTCTCTGGAAACCCCGACGCCGGTATCCTCGATCGAGAGGATGACCTCGTCCTGCTCCTCGATACAGGACATGGAGATCACGCCGCCGGTCAGCGTGAATTTGATCGAGTTGCCGAGAATATTGAGCAGCACCTGCTTCAGCCGCCGTGCATCCGCAACCAGCGAAATATCGAAATCCGAAAGATTATATTCGACCGTGATGCCGTTCTGATCCGCCTGCCGCTTGATGAGCTTGAGCGAGTCGTTGACGATTTCGGCGAGGCGAATGAACTGCTTGTTGAGCTCCAGCTTGCCCTCCTCTATCGCGCCGAGGTCGAGAAGATCGGAAATAATCTCCAGAAGATGCTGCCCGGCATTGTTGATGTCGGTCGCATATTCCATGTATTTCGACGACGGCATCTTGCCGAACAGCTCCATCATCATCACGTCGGAATAGCCGATGATGGCGTTGAGCGGCGTGCGGAGTTCATGGTTCATATTGGCGATGAAGAGGTTCTTGGTCGCATGGGCGTCAATCGCGCTCTTCATGGTCTGGAGCAGCACCTCCTCCGCCTTCTTCTTCTCCGTGATGTCGCGAATGATGCCAACGAAGGATTTCTTTCCGTCCACATAAAAGGGCGCGATGTTCAACTCGATCGGGAACTGTGTCCCGTCGCTCCGGACGGCATTGAGTCCGCGCACCGAATTGATGACCTTGTTCTGGTAAACCGAGGAGTTCGCGACATAATGGTCATGCTGCTCGCGTTCATCTTCCGGCATCAGCATATTGACGTTCCGGCCGAGCACTTCCGCCTCGTCATAACCGAAGAATTTCGAGGCTGCCCGGTTGAAGCTTTCGATCCTGCCTTCCGCACTGATGGTGATGATGCCATCGCCCGTGTTGGAAATGATCTCGCGAAAGCGCGTCTCGCTGCTCCAGAGCTCGCGCAGGGCGCCGCGCCAGGCGTTTTCGAACTTGATGATCCACCAGAACATCAGGATGGCGATTACCATAAAGCTGACCAGCGTTATCTCGACAATCAGCGTCCCCTGCTTGCCGAGGTCCATCACATCGACCAGCAAGGATCTTCGCCGCAATATGGCGCTGTCCCAGTTCTTGTTGAGCAGTTTGAGGGCCGCAATCGCCGCTGTATCATCGACCCGGACGGCCGCGTCAATTTCCGGAACGCTCTTGCCTGCGGCAATCAGGCGGGTCACATCGGACAGCTTGCTCTCGTATTTCTCAACTGTTGAACGGATGACCGAAAGCGCATGGCGCTCCATATCAGAGGAGGCAACGACCATGTAATCGTCGATCGCCCCCATGATGCGAACATAGTTTTCCTCGACATGAATCTTGTATACCGGGTCATGGCGCAGCACGTAATTCTTGAAATTATGAATGAAGCCACCATACCCGAAGGCATCCTGAAGAATATTCTTC
>SBHH01000069.1 GCA_006226265.1 Alphaproteobacteria bacterium
TGAGGTCATCTGCAGGAAGGCATCCTCGAGATCCGGCTCCTCCGTCGTCAGATCGACAATGTCGAGACCGTCTTCGGTGATTGCCTTCAGGATGCGCGCCATTTCGGTTTCGCTCGGCCGGTAGGTGATGCTGAGGCGGCGGCCATGAGACAGTATGGGATTGAACGGTTTAAGGCTTTCCGGAACCTCCTCGATATCCTTGTCGAGCACCAGGCAGACATTTTTCATGTCGAGCTTGCCAAGAAGGGTGGAGGTCGGCTCGCAGGCAACGACCTCCCCATGATTGATAATGGCTATGATATCGCAGAGCTGCTCCGCCTCTTCCAGATAATGGGTGGTGAGGATGATGGTCGTGCCGTTTTCATTGAGCGCACGCACATAATTCCAGAGTTGCTGGCGGAGCTCGATATCGACGCCGGCGGTCGGCTCGTCAAGGATCAGCACATCCGGCGCATGCACCATCGCTTTCGCAACCAGCAGGCGGCGGCGCATCCCGCCCGACAGGGTGCGGGCATAGACGTCGGCCTTATCCTCAAGTCCCATGGCTTTCAGGATTTCGTCTGTCCGCCGCATGGATTTCGGCACGCCGTAAAGTCCGGCCTGAAACTCCATCACCTCGCGCGGGGTGAAGAAAGCATCAAGGTTGAGTTCCTGCGGGACCACGCCAACGGAGGCGCGGGCCGCACGCATGTCCTTGTCGATGTCATAGCCGCAGACCCGGACCGAGCCGGCGGTCTTGTTGACCAGCCCAGCAATGATATTGATCAGGGTCGATTTTCCAGCGCCGTTCGGGCCTAGCAGCGCGAAGAAGGAGCCCCGCGGCACCTCAAGATTGATGCCTTTCAGCGCCACCTTGTCCGGCGTCGGTCCCTTGATCTTGTATGTTTTCTTGAGATCCCGGACTTCCAGGGCGGCTTCCGCGGCATTGGTCATGCTGAATTCATTCTCTGGCATATGGTGACAAAGTCGGTTTTCAGGCAGCCCGCCGCGCCCGCGAGCCCCGATGCCGTTACACATAGAGGCCGCGCGCGCCGGATGCAAGGCCTATGGTCAGCGCGGGGCGATCCGGGCGGTATGGGTCGATCCGTATAAATCGCGTTTTTGTGCATTTCTTGGTTGCGCCATTTTGGCCAAGCGATATCATCCGCAACATTGTGCAGCGATGGGCTGCGCGCTCAGGCGTGCAGCACGGGCGACGGGCATACGGGTTCCAGAAGAGAAAAGTGAGACAGGTTGATGCAAGCCATCGAGACCATTGAAGTTGAAAGCTCGAAAGTTGCCTGCGACGGCGGCAAGGGGCCGCTCGGTCATCCCCGGGTCTATCTCAACATGGGCGACAAGGGCCGTGTTGAGTGTCCCTATTGCGGCCGGGAATATGTTTTGAAAGCGGGCGCAAAGGCAGACGGCGGCCATTGATCCACCGGCCGGTGATTGACAGGACAGCATGAGCGAGAGAGACGTTACGGGCGATCCGGACCAGAAGCATCGTATCTATCTGGTCGATGGGTCGGGCTATATTTTCCGCGCCTATTTTGCGATGATTCGCGGGCGCGGGCCCATTACCCGCTCCGACGGCACGCCGACCGGCGCCGTCCTCGGCTTCTCCAATATGCTGTTCAAGCTGATTCAGGATACCCAGGCGGACGGACGGGTCAGCCATCTCGCCGTTATCTTCGATACCAGCCGGAAAACTTTCCGCTCTGAAATATATGAAGACTACAAGGCCAACCGCGACAGTCCGCCCGATGATCTGATCCCGCAGTTTCCGCTGGTGCGCGATGCCGTCCGCGCCTTCAACGTGCCTTCGATCGAGAAGGAGGGGTTCGAGGCTGACGATATCATCGCGACCTACGCCGCCCAGGCGCGGGCGAAGGGCATGGAATGCGTCATTGTCTCCTCCGACAAGGATCTGATGCAGCTTGTCGGCGGCGATGTGACAATGCTGGATCCGATGAAGAACAAGGAAATCGGCGTCGATGAGGTGATCGAGAAATTCGGCGTGAAACCCGACAGGGTCATCGATATCCAGTCGCTCGCGGGCGACAGCGTCGATAATGTGCCGGGGGTGCCCGGCATCGGCATCAAGACGGCGGCGCTTCTGATCAATGAATATGGCGATCTTGATACCCTGCTGGAGCGGGCCGAGGAAATCCCCCAGAAAGGCCGCCGCGAAAAGCTGATCGAGCATGCCGATATGGCGCGGATCAGCCGCGATCTCGTCACCCTGAAAGACGATGTCGATCTTGACATTGATGTCATGGACCTGACGGTGCAGATGCCCGAGGCCGCCGATCTGATGGCTTTCCTGAAAGAAAACGAGTTTCGCCAACTGACCGGCCGGGTGATGGAGTTTTTTGGGGAAGGCTTCCGGAAAGATGTGGCGGAACTTCCCGATGTCGGCGCGAAACCGGCAGAAGCGGCGGCGCTTGAAGAAACCACAAATATCGAGATCCACTACACCACCATGCTGGACCTTGAAAGCCTGCAGGGCTGGATACGGGAGGCGGAGCGGGTCGGCTATGTCGCGGTCGATACCGAAACCACCAGCCTCAACGCCATGCAGGCGTCTCTCGTCGGGGTCTCGCTCTCCATCCATCCGGGGCAGGCCTGCTATATCCCGCTCGGCCATGTTCATCCGAAGGCGCAGGAAGGTTTTGATTTCGATGGCGACAAGGATGCGGGCAGTAAAGACATGCCGGCCCAGCTCGACAAGGCGAAGGTTCTGAAACTTCTGAAACCCCTGCTGGAAGATCCGGGCGTTCTCAAAATCGGGCAGAATATCAAATATGACCGGATTATCCTCTCGAACGAGGGGATCACCGTCGATCCGATCGATGATACGATGCTGCTCTCCTATTGTCAGGATGCGGGGTTGCATGGCCATGGCATGGATGAATTGTCGCGCCTGCATCTCGATATCTCTCCCATCCCGTTCAAGGAGGTCGCGGGCACCGGCAAGTCACAGATCACCTTCGCCGAAGTGCTGATCGACAAGGCGACCGAATATGCGGCGGAGGATGCGGATATCACGCTCCGCCTGCACCGGCTTTTGAAGCCGAAACTGGCGCAAGCCAAGGCCGTCAGCCTTTACGAGACGATTGAACGTCCGCTCGTCCCGGTGATCGCGGAGATGGAGCGGGCCGGGATCAAGGTCAACGCGGCCTTTTTGAGCGAGTTATCGGAGGATTTCGGCGACCGGATGGATGGCCTCGTGAAGGAAATCCACGAACTTGCAGGGGAAGAGTTCAACGTCGGCTCGCCGAAACAGCTGGGGGAAATCCTGTTCGACAAGATGGATTTGCCGGGCGGCAAGAAGGGCAAGAACGGCGCCTATACGACCGATGTGAATGTGCTGGAAGGGCTTGCCGCTGACGGCGTGGAACTTGCGCAGAAGGTTCTCGACTGGCGCCAGCTTTCCAAGCTTAAAAGCACCTATACGGATGCGTTGCAGGCGCAGATCAATCCCGATACAGGCCGCATTCATACCTCCTTCTCGCTCGCGGCCGCCTCAACCGGGCGGCTCGCCTCGACCGAACCGAATTTGCAGAATATCCCGATCCGGACGGAGGAAGGGCGAAAGCTCCGTCAGGCGTTTATCGCCGAAAAAGCCCATAAGCTGATCAGCGCCGACTATTCGCAGATCGAACTTCGCCTGCTCGCCCATATCGCCGATATCACCTCGCTGAAGGACGCGTTCGAGCAGGGGATCGATATTCATGCGAAGACGGCCTCGCAGGTTTTCGATGTACCGCTTGATGGGATGGATCCGATGATGCGCCGCTCTGCCAAGGCGATCAATTTCGGCATCATTTACGGGATCAGCGCCTTCGGTCTCGCGCGCCAGCTCGGCGTTTCCCGAAGCGAGGCCCAGGGCTATATCGAGCAGTATTTCACCCAATATCCCGGCATCCGCCATTATATGGAGGAGACGAAGAAATTCTGTCACGACCATGGCTATGTCGAGACCATCTTCGGCCGCCGGGTGCATCTGCCGGGGATCAATGACAAGAACGGCGCGCGGCGCGGCTTCTCCGAACGGGCGGCCATCAATGCGCCGATCCAGGGGTCGGCCGCCGATATCATCAAGCGGGCGATGACCCGTATTCCGAAGGCGCTCTCCGAAAAGAAGCTGAACGCGAAAATGCTGCTTCAGGTGCATGACGAACTGATTTTTGAGGCACCCGACAACGAAGCCGAAAAGACGGCGAAGGAAGTGGCCCGCGTCATGGAAGCTGCGGCCGCGCCCGCGGTCGAGATTTCCGTCCCCCTCACCGTCGATACCGGTATCGGCGAAAACTGGGGCGAAGCGCACTAGGTATCCGCGGTATCGGCAAGCCTTGCTCCGGTCGCCGATGCCCTCTAGGCTGGGAATTCAGTTTGGGAATAGGGGGAGCGGCCTATGACAGAAACCGCGTTCATTGCCTTCACGACCTTTTTTGCGACCATCGGCCCGCTCGACGTGGCGGCGATTTTTGCGGCGCTCACCCGCGACAACAGCATTGCCGAGAGACGTCGTATGGCGGCCAAGGCCGTACTGATCGGCGGAGGTATCCTTCTTTTCTTTGCGGTTTTCGGAAAGGCGGTGCTGACAAGCTTCGGCATCACCCTGCCCGCGATGCAGGCGTCCGGAGGTATCCTTCTTCTGCTGATCGCCATCGATATGGTTTTTGCGCGCGATTCCGGCGGAACTTCGACAACGGATGCGGAGAATGCCGAGGCGAAGGCGCGAAAGGACGTCTCCGTCTTTCCGCTGGCGACCCCCTTGATAGCCGGACCCGGCGCCATTGGTGCCTCGGTTCTTCTGATGGCGGGCGCGCGGGGCGATTATGTAAATATGGTGATTGTGGTCGCCGTTCTTCTCGCCATGTTGCTTGCAACTTATCTTTTAATGCTGCTGGCGGGGCCGGTGCAGAAGCTCCTGGGGGTGACGGGTTTACATGTGATTTCCCGTATCGTCGGGGTGCTGCTTGCCGCTTTGGCCGTTCAGTTCATTTTCGACGGGGTTCGCGACAGTGGTCTGTTATCCTGAAATTATGATTCGAAATCGCCTCAAATTAACCATATTCTCAAAAAAATTAACCATATCAATAGGATAATGCTGAAATTCGA
>SBHH01000344.1 GCA_006226265.1 Alphaproteobacteria bacterium
AGCGCAATCGGGTCATCGCCGCAAAGCTGGATGAAATCCTCCCCGCAGTGAATACGCTGCAATGCTGCGCGGGAGACATCGCCCGTCGCATCCTTCACGCCGACAATATTTTCAAGCTTGGCAAGACGGCCCATGGTCTCAGGCGTCATATCGACGACCGAACGACCCGGGATGTTGTAGATATAAATCGGAATATCCACTGCATCGTTGATCGCCTTGTAATGGGCATACATGCCTTCCTGCGTCGGCTTGTTGTAATAGGGCATGGCGACCAGCACGGCATCGGCGCCCGCCTTCTTGGCATGCTTGGCGAGACGGATGGCCTCCGCCGTATTGTTGGAACCCGCGCCCGCCATAACGGGCACGCGCCCCCCGGCGGCCTCGACGCAAAGCTCGACGACGCGATCATGCTCCGGATGGCTTAAAGTCGGGGATTCCCCGGTGGTCCCGACGGGGACCAGCGCCTTGGTTCCGGATTTTATTTGCCAGTCACATAAGGATTGAAACGATTTTTCATCCACGCTCTCTCCGTCGAAGGGAGTGATGAGCGCAGTGATTGATCCTCTAAACATGACAACGTCCTCGATTATAGTTAGCGGTTAAAAGACATCGACAGGCATCCGGGCAGGACCGATTCCGCCCGAAAGCTCATCGCCGTCGAACGACTGATTTACAGGCATGACGCCCGACATGGCAAGAAGTAACTGCATTTGTGCGGCGGATGCGGCCTTTTTGCGGGACAATCCTGCTACCAAACAGCGCGCCTCTCCCCTGCGGCGACAGATGAAGGCACTTGATCCTCCGGCCAAGGGAGTTATCTTTGAAAAAGACATTCATTCCAATAAAGGCCCGTATCTTGTCAAAATCATCCGCCCAGCCCGCGACCATTCGGCTTAAAGACTATAAGGAACCGGATTTCCTCATTTCCACCGTCGATCTTACGGTCGATCTCGGCGAGGAAGCGACGCTCGTCACATCGAAGCTGCATCTCACACGGAATGACGCGGATGCGGAGGAACTGGTCCTGAACGGGGAGCATCTGAAGCTTGTCTCCGTCGCGCTCGACGGGTCAATGCTGGCAACGGATGCATATCGCACGGTGGACAAGCTTCTTCATGTCGATATCCCGAAAGAAACGGATGCCTTCGATCTTGAAATCGTGACCGAGATCAAGCCGCAGGAAAACACCGCCCTTGAAGGCCTGTATAAATCGAGCGGGAATTTCTGCACCCAGTGCGAGGCGCAAGGCTTCCGCCGGATCACCTATTTCCTTGACCGGCCCGATGTAATGGCGGTGTTCACCACCACCATCACCGGCGATGCGACCCGCTATCCGGTCATGCTGTCGAACGGCAATATGGTGGAGAATAAAAAGCTTGCCGAGGGTCGTCAGTCCGTCACCTGGCACGATCCGCATCCGAAGCCCTGCTATCTCTTCGCGCTGGTCGCGGGCGACCTTGCGGTGGTCGAGGACAGCTTCACCACCCGGTCGGGGCGCGACGTCGCGCTCAAAATCTATGTAGAGAGGGGCAACGAGACGAAATGCGACCATGCCATGGCCTCGCTTAAAAAGGCGATGAAATGGGATGAGGAGAAATATGGCCGGGAATATGATCTCGATATCTTCATGATCGTCGCGGTCAGCGATTTCAACATGGGCGCGATGGAGAACAAGGGCCTTAACGTCTTCAATTCGAAATATGTTCTGGCCTCGCCGGAAACCGCGACAGATGCCGACTATAACGGGATCGAAAGCGTGATCGCCCATGAATATTTCCATAACTGGACGGGCAACCGCATCACCTGCCGCGACTGGTTCCAGTTGACCTTGAAGGAAGGGCTGACCGTCTTCCGCGACCAGCAGTTTTCCGCCGACATGAATTCCGACGCCGTTCAGCGGATCGGTGATGTGCAGACCTTGCGCGCAGCCCAGTTCCCGGAGGATGCCGGCCCCCTCGCCCATCCGATCCAGCCGCAGGTCTATGTCGAGATCAACAATTTCTATACCGCGACCGTCTATGAAAAGGGCGCGGAAGTGATCCGCATGATCCACACCCTGCTGGGGCCCGAAAAATTCCGTAAAGGCATGGACCTTTATTTCGAACGGCACGACGGGCAGGCCGTCACGACGGAGGAGTTCGTCTCCGCCCTTGAAGATGGCTCGGGTATTGATCTTTCCCAGTTCCGCCGCTGGTACACAACCCCCGGCACGCCCGAGATTTCCGTGACCGAGAAGTTCGATGCCGAAGACGGCAGCTTTGATCTCACGCTCGTGCAGAATAACCTGAAAGCCGGGAAAAGCGCCCGCTCCCTTCATATCCCGGTGCGGATGGGACTCCTTGACGGCGAGGGAACGCCCATTCCCTTCCCGGACGGTCCCTATAAAGGTAAGCTCGACGGCGTGTTCGATTTTACCGAGCATAAACAACGTTTTACTTTCAAGGGCCTTAAGGAAAAGCCACATGTCTCGCTCTTCCGGGGATTCTCCGCACCGGTTAAAATCCGCCAGAAGCTGGATGACGAGGCACTTTCCTTCCTGTTTGCGCGCGATACCGACCTGTTCAACCGCTGGGATGCCGGCCAGCGGCTCGCCAGCAACATCCTCCTGAACCAGATCGCGAACCACAGGAACAGCGTGTCGCAAAGCCTGCCGACGCAATTCCTTGACGCCTTCCGCGCCCTGATGGCGGACAGCAACCTCGATCAGGCTTTTACCGCCTCGGCCCTCACCCTGCCGGGAGAGCAGGACCTCGCCCAGAAAATGTCCGTCGTCAATGTCGATGCCATCCATGCGGTTCGCGACAATGCCAACCGGGAAATCGGCCTTGCCTTCGAGAAGGACTGGCTGAAACTCTATGAGGACTGCGCGAAAGGCGGGGCGAAAAACCAGCCTGCCAGCAGCGCCCGAAAGCTAAAGAATCTGGCGCTTCATTATCTCTGCGCGACGGGCAAGGATGACTATCTCGACCTGGCTGCCATGCAATATCAAAAGTCGAGCAACATGACCGACGTGGTTGCAGCCCTCGCCCGCCTCAGCGAAACGGAGGGGGCGAGACGCGATCAAATTTTCACAGACTTCTACGACAAATGGCAGAAAGATGCCCTTGTCATTGACAAATGGTTCTCGATTCAGGCGATGGCGAGCCGGAAAAGCGCCATTGCCGATGTGACAGGCCTGATGCAACATCCAGCCTTCACCCTTCTCAATCCGAACCGGGTCCGCTCCCTCATCGGGGCCTTTGCCTCCGGCAACCCGGTCGGTTTCCACGACAAAAGCGGCAAGGGATACCAGATCCTTTCCGGCGTGATCGAGAAGCTGAACAAGACCAATCCGCAGATTGCAGCCCGTCTCGTCGCCCCGCTCGGCCAGTGGCGGCGCTATGATGAGGAACGCCAGAAATTGATGACCGGAGAACTTGAGAAAATTCTGAAAATTCCGGGTCTTTCCGATCATGTTTACGAAATGGCAAACAAAAGCCTCCATAATTAGCCAAATTATCTGCTAATATGATGCGAGGGGCCGGAATTGGTTTTTTTGCATCCTCAAGGATGACTGGTAGAGGAGAATGCGGCGAGTTGCGTTACTGTTGATGCTGGCAGGGTCCCTCGTATTTCCGGCAATCGGGAATGCGACGGCATCGTCCGGCCTGCAGCAGGACGATGACACGACCGATCGCGCCGATGCCGGCATCGCCCGCGAGAGCGACGACCTGGTTCCACTTCCCCGCATAAAGCCGGAGGAAGAGGAACTCGCGCTTCTCTCGACCGATGCGCCGCTACCGCAGAAACGCCCCGATGGCATCATGCTCCCCCCGTCCCCGCTGGCAACCGGCCTTCTAACCCCGGCGGACTTGTCTATCTATCGCCGGGCCTATGCCGCCGCCGATGACGGCAAGTGGGAGGAAGCCCGCGCCATCGCCGCCAAGGCGCGCTATCGCCTGCCCGCCAAAATCATCGATTGGCGTTGGATGACGCGGTTCCGGACCACGGCCTCCTTCGATCAGATCACCGCCTTCATCCGCCATAACCCGGACTGGCCGCAGCAGGATGTCCTGCGCCGCCGGGCGGAGGAAGCCCTCGCCGATCCCATTTCGCCGAAGCGCATTCTCGCCTGGTTTTCCGCCCATAAGCCGGAAAGCGGTGTCGGCATGCTTCGTTATGGGGAGGCACTGGCGGCCTCCGGCCATGCTGAGGCCGGAAACCGCTGGATAAAGGACGCCTGGATTTCCGGCGACTTCCCCGCCGACGTGGAACGCGAAGTCCTCGCGCGGCACGGAAAACTGCTGACCCGCGCCGATCATGAAAACAGGCTCGATCATCTTCTCTGGGACCGGAACGCCGGAGCCGCCATTCGCCTTTTCCCCTATGTCGGCGGCAATGCCAAGAAACTTGCCATCGCGCGCATCCGCCTGATGCGGAACGCGGGCAATGTGGATGCCGCCATCCGCGCAATTCCGGAAGAGCTTCGTAATGATCCGGGCCTCGTCTATGAACGGATGAAATGGCGGCGGCTCAATGCTCTCAATGAAGAATCGCGCGAGCTTCTCTTCTCCGTTGACGATACCGTACCGCGTGCGGACAAATGGTGGCCCGAACGGAACCTGCAGGCCCGAAAATTGCTCCGCAAAGGCTATATCACCGATGCCTACAAGCTGGTCAGCCAGCACGGCCTTGAAGAAGGCGCGGATTTCGCGGCAGCGGAATGGCTGTCGGGCTGGATCGCACTTCAGTTCCTCGGCGATGGCAAGATGGCGCTCGGCCATTTCGTCAATCTCTATGAAAACGTCAGCTATCCGATCAGCCGGGCGCGCGGCGCCTACTGGATCGGCCGGGCGCAGGCCGCGCGCGGCGAAGAGGCTTTGGCGAAATACTGGTATGAGGTGGCCGCCCGCCATTACACCACCTATTACGGCCAGCTCGCGCTGCAGGAACTCGGCGTCGAAAAACTGCCGCCGATCCCGCATCTTGGCAAGCCCGCCGCCGCAAACCTCAAGAAATTCAAGGAAAGCAAGCTTGTCCTCGCTGTCCGCCATATGGGGGAACTGGATATGTCGAAATGGGCCAAGGCCTTCCTCATCGACATGGCGGAACGGGCGAAGGATCAGG
>SBHH01000055.1 GCA_006226265.1 Alphaproteobacteria bacterium
GGAAAAAGCGATTAAATTTGAAAATCCATTTGGCGATATCGATAATATACCTTTCTAGTCAAATTTTGTGCGTGCGAACCATGTGACGAGCGAGACGCACTGGACTAAAGGCGGGATTGTAAAAAGGGGGCTTGCCTGAGAGAAAAGGAAATGGTGCGCCCGGCAGGACTCGAACCTGCTACCCCCAGATTAGGAATCTGATGCTCTATCCTGATGAGCTACGGGCGCGTGCCTGAATGCCGGTATTTCCCGCATTCAAAAGCCGTTTCCTTCTACCTTGCAATCGCCTCTGATCCAAGCAATTTCACGCTTTTCCGTTATCCGATATTTTTGCGGATGGGCGGAAGATCGACAAAATTGCCGGGGCGCTTTTCCTTGTTGGCCGTCATGGCCTCGAAAATTTCCTCCCGTTGCAGCATGCTCGCATTCCAGATCGCAATATAGTCGAGGCTGTCCTTGACCGAATGATCGCGGGCGTAATTCATCATCCGTTTGCAGCCCATGACGGCGAGCGGGGCTTTCGAGGCGATTTCGCTAGCGATCTTCATCACCTCGGCGAGCATATCCTCCTGATTGGCGAAGACCCGGTTGACAAGGCCCGTTTCCTTCGCTTCACCTGCACCCATTTTCCGGCCCGTATAGGCAAGCTCCCGCGCGATGCCGTCACCAATCAGCTTGGAGATACGGGGGAAGGTGCCGACGTCTGCCGTCATGCCGATATTGGTCTCGAAAATTGTGATGAAGGCATCCTCCGTCGCGTAGCGCATATCGCAGGCGGTAATCAGATCGACCCCGCCGCCGATGCAGCCACCCTGAATGGCAGCAAGCACCGGAACGCGGCATTCCTCAAGCGCGCTGAACGTCTCCTGCATATTGCGGACGGCGCCATAGAAATCGGCCCCTGCACGGATGCGGGCTGCGCGCTTTTCTGCGGGGTCCTTAATTTCATCCTGCGTAAAAGACGCGACATCGAGGCCTGATGTGAAATGCGGTCCGGTCGAGGAAATGACGATGGCGCGGGCCTTGGCCTCTCGATCGATATCGCGGACAATTTCGGGAAGTTCGTTCCAGAAGGCGGGGATCATGCTGTTCCGCTTCTCAGGCCGGCTCATGCGGATATGGGCAATGTGATTGTCGATCTCGACATCAAAACAGCTATGGGCCATCGGGTCATTCCTTTCACGGGAGCAGGGTGTGATTTTGTTGGGGCCCATCTTACGGGTAAGAGGTGAGGGGTTCAAATTCCTTCTGTCAAATTCGGGCATGCCCCTTTTCCTTGAATTAGAAAAGGGGCATGATGGGAGCGGGAGAAAGGGCGCGTGGGAAACCTGCGACCTTCAAAAACAAGCAAGAAGAACAAATTCATCAGGGAGGATGACATGGCGGTATTGCATTATGACTGGCTCGCCCATCATGCGGAGCGAGTGCCGGACAAGACGGTTTGGGTGGACCTTCATTCAAATCGGAGCTTTTCGTACCGGCAGGCTAATGACCGGAGCCTTCGCCTTGCGAAATATCTGCAATCGAAAGCCGGGATCGAGAAAGGGGATCGCGTCGGCGTCCTCGCCATGAACTCGACGGACATGTTGGAAATCCAGAGTGCCTGCGCCAAGATCGGAGCGGTGTTCCTCCCCCTCAACTGGCGCCTGACGGTGCCGGAGCTTGCCTTCATCATTGAGGATGCGGGACCTGAAATTCTAATCCATGATGCCGCCTTCCGGGATGAGATGACGGAGCTTCTTCAAAAGACGAAAGTGCCGCTCGCACTGGAGACGACCGGCGGGGGCGGGGAGACACCTTACGAGGCGGCAATCAGGGAGAACGCGCCGACACCTGCGCTTGCCACCCTCACCCATGACGATATCTGGACGATCATGTATACCTCCGGCACCACGGGATTACCGAAGGGGGCGATCAATACTTACGGGATGGCCTTTTATAATGCGGTGAATATGGGCTTTCCGATGAAAATTACACCCGATACCATCACCCTCACCATCCTGCCGCTGTTCCATACGGGCGGGCTTAATTGCTACAGCTCCGTTGTGCTTTATGCGGGCGGGACGACGCTGGTAATGCGGGCCTTTGATCCCGGCGAATGTTTGCGGATCATTGATGATCCGGAGGTTGGCCTCACCCATTTTTTTGGCGTGCCTGCCAATTATCTGTTCATGAGCCAGCATCCGGCCTTTGCCACGACCGATTTCTCCCGCCTGATCTGTTCCGGGATTGGCGGTGCGCCGACGCCGGTGCCACTTCTTGAAACCTATGATGCGCGCGGTCTTGCCCTGCAGCAGGGCTATGGCATGACGGAGACGAGCCCGACGGTCCTTGTTCAGGATGCCGCAATGGCAGTCGGTAAGCCTGGATCGACCGGCAAACTCGCGCTCAACACGGCGGCGCGCATCGTCGGCGAAGATGGCAAGGATGTCGCGCAGGGCGAGACGGGGGAGCTCTGGGTCAAGGGTCCCAATATCACGCCCGGATACTGGAACCGGCCCGAAGCCAATGCCGAAACGATCACGGACGGCTGGCTGCATACCGGGGACGCCTGCCGTATCGATCCGGAGGGGCATTACTATATCGTCGATCGCTGGAAGGATATGTATATCTCGGGCGGGGAGAATGTCTATCCGGCGGAGGTGGAAAGCACCCTCTTCAAGATGGAAGGTATTGCCGATCTTGCGATTATCGGTGTGCCGGATGACCGCTGGGACGAGGTGGGTTGTGCCGTTGTCGTTCGCGCCCCAACGGCGAAATTCACGGCCGATGATCTGCTCCTTTATTGTCAGGGCAAGCTTGCGAAATACAAGATCCCGAAGCATGTCGTCTTTATTGATGAACTGCCGCGCAATGCGACGGGAAAAGTGCTGAAACGGGTGCTGAAGGATCAGGTCGGCGAGTTGCGAGAGACTGCCTGAACACTTCATCGCGCCAATAAAAAGGGCCGCTGGTATTCCGGCGGCCCTTGTCGTTTTTAAAGGCGAGGAGAGGCTTATGCGCCTTCCTTGCCAATGATGGTGAGGGAGCAGACATTCTGATGCGGGAAGCCGCCGAGATTATGGGTCATCCCGAAGACCGGTTCCTCTTTCCGCTGACGGTCGCCCGCGCGGCCCTGCATCTGCAGATACATCTCGTAAATCATGCGAAGGCCGGATGCGCCGATCGGGTGGCCGAAGCATTTAAGCCCGCCGTCGATCTGGCAAGGGATCTTGCCGTCCGCATCGAAGAAGCCGTTCATCACATCGTTCACCGCATCCCCTTCCTCGGAAATGAACAGATCCTCCATCGTCACGAACTCGGTGATGGAGAAGCAGTCATGCACTTCGAACAGGCTGATTTGGTCGCGCGGTTTCGTGATGCCGGCTTCCTTATAGGCCCGGTTCGCGGCCGCCCGTGTCGTCACAAAATGGCTACCGTCCCAGGAGTTATGCTGGGCTTCCCGGCCGTTGGAGGCCGAAAGCTGCATCGCCTTCACGGTGATCAGGTCGGTCTTGCCGAGGGATTTCGCAATCTCCGGCGTGGTGACAATGGCGCAGGCCGATCCGTCACTCACCCCGCAGCAGTCGAAAAGACCGAGCGGTTCCGCGATCATCGGCGCGTTCATGACGCGATCTTCATCGATCTTGTTGCGAAGATGCGCTTTCGGATTGCGCGCGCCGTTATCATGGCTTTTGACCGAGATATGCGCCATGGCCCGCTTCATATCGTCCTTGTTGACGCCATGCTTCGCCGAATAGGCAGAGGCAAGCTGCGCAAAGGAGCCGGGGGCGGAGGCATTGGCCCAGAAAAGATCGTTGATGGAGCCACGGTTTCGCTGCGGCAGGCCGCCATAACCCGTATCCTTCAGTTTCTCGACACCGAGCGCGAGCGCGATATCGCAGGCGCCGGAGGCGACGGCATAGACGGCTCCCCGAAAGGCTTCCGATCCGCTGGCGCAGTAGTTTTCAACGCGCGTTACCGGAATGTTTGGCAGGCGCAGCGCGGTCGAAAGCGGCACGGCGGACTTGCCGACATGCTCTTCCTCAATCGCGGTGGCGAGCCAGGCTGCCTCGATCTGGCTTTTCTCGATGCCCGCATCCGCGAGCGCCTCGACATAAGCCTCGATCATCAGATCTTCCGCGTTATCGTTCCAGCGTTCACCGAACTTGGAACAGCCCATACCCAAAATCGCAACTTTATCCTTAATTCCCGAGGCCATTGTTATTCTCCTTTCTTTGGAGCGTCTGCAGGGGTTGCTTTCCAGAAATAGCGCCTGAAACCGCGCTTGTCGTCATAGTCCTTGATCCGGAACATCATCTTCATCGGCATGCCGACCTTGATCTCCGTTTCCGGCGAGATGTCGGTGAAATCGCTCATCAGGCGACCACCTTCGTCGAACTGGATCATGCCGTAATAGGCGGGCGGATCAGGAGAGTAGGTCAACCGGTCCGCCGTATAGGAATTGACGCGGGAGACCCGCTCGGCGAAGGGATAATCCTCCTGCGTGCCGATGGCGCCGCAATTCTCGTTGACGCACATATTGGTTTTCGGGAACTGCGCCGTCCCGCATTGCGAACATTTGCCGCCGACCATGCGCTGCGACATGCCCTTGTTGCGGTAAAGCGTGGTGAGGCCGGTCTTCTTGTCCGTCTCGGCGCGAATGCCGCGTTCGATCGTGACTAGGTTCCGGAATGCCTGGAAGCGGTTGTAGTTGGTTTCTGCATAGCGGCGGGCGAGATGGCCCGTGATGCCCATGCGGGAGGAGAGGGATTTGATTTCCTCTGTCACTTCAAAAAGGAGGGTGTCGCTCCCCTGGCCGAAGCTCGCAACCAGGATCTTGTCGCCGGGCTTGCTCTGTTCCAGCGCATGGGCAAGCATGACCATGGAATGGGCCGTGCCCGTCTCGCCGCAGTTATTCTGCAAATTGTCTGCAACAGAGCTTTCGGGAAGGCCCATCTTCTTCGCGATGGAGGCCGCAACCCGCTTTGCCGCAACGGGGAAGCAGAAGGTGGTGATGGAGGCCGGATCGACGCCGGTTTTCTCCAAAAGGCCGGAAATGGCGGTGGGGACGATTTTGAGATATCCCTCATCGCGGATCCAGCGTTCTTCCCAATTGTAA
>SBHH01000275.1 GCA_006226265.1 Alphaproteobacteria bacterium
GGGGTGAGGACGGTCACTGGGCCTTTCAGGCCCGGCACCTTTTGCGGAAATTCATGCCAGCCGATGTCGACATGCCGGGCGACGCAGTCGGAAACCAGAATGCCGGTCTTTAAAACCTTGGTCAGATCCTGCAACCGGCTCGCCGTATTGACGGCGGGGCCGATGACGGAAAAATCAAGCCGCGTTTTCGCGCCGATATTGCCGAACATCACATCACCATGATGAATGCCGACACCGAATTGAAGCCTGCCCGCCTTGCTGTGAAGCGCGGCAAGGTTTTGCGCGCCATTTTGCGCCGCGCGGACGGCGGCGGCCCCCGCCTCGGGAATTGAAAGGCCATCATTCGTCGGAAAAATGGCGAGAAAGCCATCGCCCATATACTTCAGGACCTCGCCCCCTTCCAGCATCACCGCGTCAGTAAGGCATTCGAAAAACTGGTTGAGAAGGGCAAGGTAGGCGGGCTTCTCCATCGCGTCGGCAAGGGCGCTGGACCCCCGAAGATCACAAATCCAGATGACGGCTTCAATCTTCTCGCCATCTCCTCGTTGATGCTTGCCATCCAGCACTTGCGTTGCGGCAAGGGGGCCGAGATAGGTGTCGAGAACATCGCTTAAAGCCTGCTCCCGTTTGTAAAGACGGGAGATTGCCGCAAATCGGGTGACGAGATGACGAAGGGCAGCAATGTCTCTCGTTTCGAAGCCGCCTTTCCTGTCCGTGAGCCAAGAAGACATGACGCCGTCATAATGCCTGCTTGCGGTTTCGAGATCGCCAAACGGGTTGAGAAAGGCAATATAGTCGGTGCCGCCGCGCGCCTGAAAATCACTGAAAAGCGGGAATTTGGCGACTTCGTCCGGATTTGTGAGATCATAGCGTGTTTCAGGAATGGAATTCGTGATCATCGGCCGGAGGGGGCTTCTCTGCCAGCCCGCGCTCATTACCGGATTGCGGGGTTGCGAATTGCTGTTAATCATCCCGCCCCGGTTCCAGGTATGATCGGAATGTTCGATAAAAGGGGTGAAGCTCGCGCATTGTGACATGGGCGCGCAAAAGCGGAAAGAGGTGCCCGTCAATCATCGCGGCAAATTCCGAAAAGACTTCTTTTAAGAAAATCTGCCCGAGCATTTTCTGAACAAGCCACGCCTCAATCGTGCGAACCCGCGCCTCAAAAGGGGAGGAATTATCTATTTCAGGGCTCTTGACGGTTTGAAATTCCACGCGCGCACAATCTCCCATTTTAAACCCAAGGTAGGAAGGGTTTAAAGGAAGCGCAAGTCCTTACGGCGACCCGTTGTGTTCGCCGTCACGTCTCCGGTCAGGCGGGAACTTCCGGATTGAGGCTGTAGGTCCCGACATAGGAGCCGCTTGCCAGCACATGCCCTTCCATGGCATCAAGGGCTTCCGGGCCACCGAACAGGCCCGAAAGGCCAAGGCTTGCCACGTCCAGGGCATAGATCGTGAAATGATAGTGATGCACGATGCTGTCATTCCAAGGCGGGCAGGGGCCGTCATATCCGCCATAATCTCCTGCCATGTCGGGGTCTTCCGCGAACCAGTCCGTATAGTTGTTTATCCCGGTTACACCATATGCCCGCTCACCCGGCTTCTTTCCCTTCTTGGTGATTCCGTCGCTGACTTCGCCTTCCGCAAGGCTGGAATAGTCCAGCGGTATATCAACCATCACCCAGTGGTAGAAATCGACACGCGGCAAGCTCGCAGGTACGGTGCGACCTTCCTGATTGACGTCCTCGCCTGACGAGGGGACGTCCGGATCGTGACAGATGATGGCGTAAGACTTTGTGCCCTCAGGCGCGTCAGACCAGCTCATTGCCGGGCTTTTGTTATCGCTGAGCGCCACATGACCTTCCTCTGCCGGGACGCCGAAAGCGAATTTTCCGGGAATTGGCTGTCCGTTTTTCCATCCGTTAATATTGAGTTTCATTGCGGCTGTCATGTCATCATGTCCTGATTTTATTGTTTTTGGTGAGAGCGGGATCATAACAAATGGACAGGTTGAGGTAAATGCCTAGGGCCGGAAAGAGAATGTGACGGGTCCCTTCAGACCTTCAAGTCCCGGTGTGATCCAGTCAATCCACTGGCAGAGGGCCGGACGGGTTTCACGGGGGTCAATGAGGTCGTGATAATTGAAACTCTCCGCCCGCGGAAAAGGCGACTGGCCTGCCGCCAGCTCTGCTTCCAGCCGGGCACGGAGCGCCTCCGGGTCCTCCGCTTCCGTAAGTTGGCGGCGAAAAGCGACGGCGACGCCACCTTCCACAGGCAGAGGACCCATTTCTGCACTTGGCCAGGCGAGGACATAGCCGTTCTCGCTGAAATGCGCAGCAGCCGCAACGCCAAACGCCTTTTTCACGACTACCGTCGCCCAGGGAACAACCGACATGACGGCCGCCGCAACAGCAGAGGTGCCATATTTGATCGTGCCGTCCTTTTCCGATTCCGGGCCGATCATGAAGCCGGGCTCGTCTGTGAAATTGACGATGGAAAGATGGAAGGTGTCGCAGAACTCGATAAAGCGGCGGACTTTCTGTGCCGCCGCCGCGCCCATGGCGCCCGCATAGAAATGGCAGTCATTGGCGATGATGCCGACGGACTGGCCATTAAGCCGGGCAAGTCCGGTAATCAGGCCAGGCCCGTAGGCTTTTGAAAGCTCAAAAAAGCTGCCCGTGTCCATCACCAGTTTCACCAGCTTTCGCATATTGAAAGGCTGCCGCCGGTTGCGGGGCACGATGGAAAGAAGTTCCTCCGCCATCCGATCAACCGGGTCATTGCAAGGCGCGCGTGCGGCCAGTTCCCAGACGTTGGAGGGCAGATAGCTCAGGAATTTCCGGATTTGATCGAAAGCATCGGCTTCATCCTTTGCGATATTGGCGGCCACGGCATTCCGGCTGTGAATTTGCGCACCGCCAAGTTCTTCCTTGCTTGTCTCGATATCGAGGGCGCGGGCAACCAGCGCGGGCCCTGCGATGAGAATCTGCGCCGTATCCTTCGTCATGACAGAAAAATGGGAGGCCGCGAATCGGGCGGCCGGAAAACCTGCAACGGGACCGAGCGCGGCAGAGGCAACGGGAACTTCGCCCATTAGTCGGGCAATGGAAAGAAACCGGGGCTTTTCATAAACCGGATTGCCGACGGTTTCGGGCTTGTTCTTGCCCTTGGCGACGCTTCCGCCACCGCCTTCCAAAAGCCGGACCAACGGCACCCGGAAGTTTGAGGCCAGTTCCTCCGCATAGACACTTTTTCGAAGGCCCGCCGCATTGGGCGATCCACCTTTTAAGGTAAAATCCTCCCCGCCGACAGCTATACGCCGTCCGTCCACAAGGCCAAGTCCGGTGATATAATTGGCGGGGGAGAAGCCGGTAAGATCGCCGTTTTCGTCGCGCATCGCTGAGCCTGCAATACGCCCTTGTTCCTGAAAGGTCGCGGGGTCCAGCAGGCCGTCAATTCGCTCCCGAATGGTCAGGCGGCCTTTGGCATGCTGCGCTTTTACGGCATCGTCTCCGCCTTGTTGGAGGGCCAGTTCGCGCATTTTCCTGATTTCGTCGGCTTCTTTTTCCCAGCTCATCCGCAAGTCCTTCCGGTTTTTGCGGATCAGTATATCCATTGTGCCGACGATTGCACAATGCAGCGGTACCGCTTTCTTGTGCGGGCCTCCGCCCGTACGCAGGAGCGCTAATTCATTCCTTTGAAATTTCCGGAATCAGAGAAGGATATTGCCGTCGCCTGGAGAGGCCGTGGGGGTGCCATCACCGGATATCTGCTGGGACGGATTGCCCTTCAGGCCATCCATGATCTGCTTGTTGACCGTGATCAATGGATCGAGGGCGGCCTCACCCTTCATTGCCTGCCGGCTGTAACGGGATACCCAAAATGCAATGGAAAGAAGTTGAGCCTTCAACTCGTTCGGCAGAGAATTATTCTCTAGCAGAAGGTCTTTCTGAAGGGTGATCCAAAGCCGCTGATTATTGGCAACGGCTTTGACCCGACCTACAAGGTCGTCTTCCTCAACTTCTTCCATAGCGCGAGTGAATATAGCAAAAGCCCGATATTCAGTTTGCCTAGGATTCTCAGCGTTCTGATTTGCTTTTTGATAAGCAGCTACAGACATATTTTCGTCTCGTTCCTGTGCGCGATAGTGATTTAAGCTATCAGAATATCGTTACGATACTCTTACCAATATTAGTTACGGAAAAGCTGCAGGATCGACTGCGGACGTGAGTTCGCGATCGACAGGGACTGAATATTCAACTGCTCCTTAGTCTGCAGGGCCTGCAGGTTGGCGCTGGCTTCTGCCATGTTGGCGTCAACGAGAATGCCGAGACCTTCTTTCAGCTTGTCAGTGAGAAGTTGTGAGAATTCTGCCTTGGTATCCAGGCTGTTTGCGGCCGTTCCAAGCGTCGTGATAGCAGCACCGACAAGGTCTTCCGCGTTATCAACAGTGGTCTGTGCGGTCGCGGGGTCGGTCAGGTCGAGGCCAGTGAGGCCGAGCGTGGCTAGACGCAGGTCCTGGGTCGGGATTGTTTGGGTGACGCCGCCAAGGCCGGTCAGAACGTCCATGTCGGGGCTAACGCCGTCGAGCATGTTGACGCCGTTGAAAGAGGAAGTGTTCACCGCATTGGTGATCTGGGCCAGCAGGGCGTCGACTTCTTCCTGAAGAATGCTGGTGTCGAGGCCGCCGTTATAGGCCTGCGTCACTTTTTCGCTGATGTCGTTCAGGATGTTGGAAATCTGAAGTGCGCCGGCGTTGGCGACGCTGACGGTTGCCTGGCCGAAGGAAATACCTTCGCTGACGGCACTCAGGCTGGAAATGTCGCCCCGCATCGCCTGCGCGATGGTGAAGGACGCCGGATTGTCTTTCGGTTCCGCAACTTTAAGACCGGTTTCGATCTGACGCTGCGTGTGGCTGAGCGAAGCCTGGGTTGCCGACATGGTGCGAAGCGCAGCCATTGCCGTTGTGTTGGTGTTGATTGAAAAAGCCATTTTCTTCTCCTGTCTTATCATCAAGCAATCATCGGATTGCAAAT
>SBHH01000073.1 GCA_006226265.1 Alphaproteobacteria bacterium
GCAATCCCGTCGTGTCACCATATCCGCCTGCGCCCGGGTTATCCTGGGTGTCGGCAATGACCACAGGTTTCGAAAGGCTCCGGGCAAGCTCAAGTGCCCTGCTGACAGCTTCAAGGGCCGGCTCGCCAATCTCCGAGAACCGGTGTTCCGCCTGTTCAAAAACTGTGCTGAAAGCCGCAAGAGCATTCTCCGCATCACGTTTGTCAGGACTATAGGCAACGGCTGCGGGACCGGCCTCTTCTATATCTGCAAGCGCAAAACCCGCCGCGAAAGAGATGTGCCCCAGTGGCTCAAGCCGGGCGCGAATGTGTCTCAGTGCATCCCCCAGCATGGATCTGCAAGGCTCTTGCGCCGTGCAACCAAGATTGAGAGGGATGAGATATTCCCCTTTATACAGCTGCTTCTGATAGCGATCTCCCCGCATCAGCATTTTAAGAAGGATATCGGCGGTCCTGTGCCCGGTCTCTCCCATATCCGTATGCGGATACTGTCTGTAGACATCGAGATAATCGGCGAAATCCAGCATCCGCTCGGTAATATTCGCGTGATAGTCAAGACTTACCGCAATCGGAATATTGGAACCAACCTGCATCCTGATACGCCGGAGAAGTTCCCCTTCCGCATCGTCATAATGCTCGGTGACCATTGCACCATGAAGATCCAGATAGACACCATCAATAGGCCCCGCCCCCGCGAGATGATCAAGCATCAAGGTCGCAATCCGTTCATACGCATCGCGGGTGACCGGACCGCAAGGCACCGCGAACGCCCAGCATAGCGGAACGATCTCCACCTCTTTTTCCACAGAGAGTCGTTCCAACGCACCCGTCACCGGCAGATGATATCCGGTCACTGCCTCGATCATATCCGGTCCGGCGCAAAGGGCGGGCCAGTCTTTCGGCATGGAAAAGGCGTCGAAATCCGCTCTTGTATCGACAAAGGTATTCGTTTCGTGCTGGAATCCGCCAACCGCAATCCGCTTCATATCCTTCCCTCTTCAATGGCATGACAGGCGACTTCTGACGGGCCAATGCGCCGGAGTTCGGGTCGCTCCCGTTTGCACCTTTCGTTCGCATAGGGGCATCGCGGGTGGAAAGTGCATCCGGTCGGCGGATTGATGGGATTTGGCACTTCCCCTTCAAGCGGGACATGCGTTGTTTCTCCTGAAAGATCCGGGATCGTCGCAAGCAACAGCCGCGTATAGGGATGCAATGGATTCTTGAAAAGTTCCGGCTGCGGCGTAATTTCGCAAATCCGGCCAAGATACATCACACCAATCCAGTCCGAGATATGATCGATAACCGCAAGATCGTGGCTGATGAATAGGTAGGTAAGCCCAAGGTCATCCTGCAGTTCGGTCATCAGGTTGAGGATCTGCGCCTGCACCGAAACATCGAGAGCCGATGTCGGTTCATCGCATATCAGAAATTCCGGCCTGCTGGAAAGTGCCCGGGCAATCGAAATCCGCTGCCGCTGGCCGCCCGAAAATTCATGCGGATATTTTTCTCCATCGCTTGGCGACAAGCCGACCTGGCGAAGCAGCGTGTCAACCTGTTGGCGTTCATCCGCCTTGTCCTTTGCAAGATGAAAGGCACGAATGGGTTCGGCAATAATATCGCGGACGCGCCATCTGGGATCGAGGCTGGCATAGGGCGATTGAAAGATCATCTGCACCCGTTTCGAGATAGCCGCTATTTTTGTCTTGTCCCTGATTTTGGAAAGGTTTTCTCCTTCGACGACAATATCACCGTCCGTGATCGTATAGAGGCCCGCCACGGCGCGGGCGACGGTTGATTTACCACAACCGGATTCTCCGACAAGCGAGAAGGTTTCGCCGCGTCGAATGGAAAAATTCAACCCGTCCACGGCCTTCAACATCTGCTTCGACGTTCTCCGGATCATGCGGCTGATTAAGGGCGCAGAGACATCGAAATACATCTTCAGGCCCTTCACATCGAGAATGATATCGTCAGGCATATTCATCTCCTCCTGCATAGACCCAGCAGGCCGCCATCTGCTTTTTCTCCCCGGCGGTAAAAAGTCCGGACATTTTCTCGCGGCAAACGGCTTTTGCCTTCTCACATCGCGGATTGAACGCACAGCCATCTGGCCTGCTATCCAGCCTCGGCATCGCGCCCGGAATATTAGGCAACAGTTCCAGATTCTGACCGATCTGCGGAATCGAATCCATCAGCCCCTTCGTGTAGGGGTGTTTGGGCGTATCGATGACACTCCGGACCTCGCCAATCTCAGCAAGCCGGCCGGAATAGATGACCGCCACCCTGTCGGCCGCCTCGGCAATCACCCCCATGTCGTGGGTAACCAGCATCGTCGCGACGCCCTTTTCGCGGGCAAGCCGTTTCAGAAGGGCAATGATTTGCGCCTGAACGGAGACATCAAGGGCCGTTGTCGGCTCATCCGCGATGATCAGGCAGGGATCGCAGCAGAGCGCGAGCGCGATCACCACACGCTGCCGCATCCCGCCCGAAAATTCATGAGGATAGGCATCGAACCGCCTTTCCGGCGCCGGAATTCCAACCTCGACCAGAAGGTCGATAGCGCGCCTTTTTGCATCAGCGCGCGACAGATCCATATGGGTCTGAATCGTCTGGACAAGCTGTTGTCCGATCGTATAGAGCGGATCGAGACTGGTCAGCGGATCCTGAAAAATTACGCCGATCTGCGCTCCCCTTACTTTGCGCATTTCAGCGTCCGACAAATGGGTGATATCCTGACCGTTCAGAAGAATTACTCCGCCCGTCACATGGCCCGGCGGTTCCAACAGACCGACGATCGCATTGCCTGTCAGGGATTTACCAGCCCCCGATTCACCAACGATGCCGAGAATTTCACCCGCCTCGATCGAGAGAGACAAATGCTCCACCGCACTTAAAACGCCGCGCCGTGTCGGGAATTCAATACAGAGATTTGAAATTTCCAGAATGGCCATCGTATCACCTCAGTTTTGGGTTAAACGTGTCGCGCAGCCAGTCGCCGATCAAATTGACGGAAAGGACCAATACGACCAGCGTGAGAGCGGGGAAAAACGTGATCCACCATTCACCGGAAAAGAGGAAATTGTTCCCGATCCGGATCAGCGTGCCGAGCGAAGGCGTCGTCGGCGGGACCCCGACCCCAAGGAAGGAAAGCGTCGCTTCAATAATGATGGCCACGGCAACACCGATTGTCGCGACGATCAGGGTCGGTCCGACGACGTTCGGAAAGATATGGCGAAGCAGCACCAGCGCGGTCGGCGTCTGGATCAGCTTTGCCGCTGCGATATAATCCTTGCGCCGCTCGACCATCGCGCCGCTTCGGGTAATCCTGGCATATTGCGGCCAGCTCGCAAGGCCGATGGAAACGATCAGAACCGGAATGGCAATCACTTCATGCACTTCGCTGCTGAGCGATGTCCGGGTGATGCCGTCAATCATCAGCGCGATCAGGATGGGAGGGATTGTCAGCTGGATATCGGCAAAACGCATGATAGCCGTGTCGACCCAGCCCCCGAAATAACCGGCGATAATCCCAAGCGGAATGCCGATGGCGACGGAAAGAAGGACGCTCAGCATCCCTACGGTGAGCGAGACCTGGGTTCCGTACATGATAGCCGCGAGAATATCCCGCCCTTGTCCGTCCGTACCAAGCAGATGCTGCGATACGCCTTCCGGTTCCCAGGCCGGCGGAAGAAAGGCATCCATCAGGCTGAGGCTGCCCGGCTCAAACGGTGTATAGGATGTCAAAAGGGGCGCCCCAAATGCGGCGAGGACCATAAGCAGGGTGACAATTGCCGCCAGCATTGTCACCGGCGAGTGACAGAAACTGTATGTGATATCGTGATCCCGGAAGCGATCCCACCACGTCATTGAATGTGTGCTTTTCATTTTTGCCCCTTATCCCTTGATTTCTGCGCGAAGCCGGGGATCGACCACGAAATAGAGAAGATCCACGATCAGATTAATCAGGACGAAGAAAAAGGCGACCAGTACCAGATAGGCCGACATCACCGGCACGTCGGCAAACTGCACGGCCTGAATGAACAGGCTGCCCATTCCTGGCCACTGGAAAACGGTTTCGGTGATGATTGAAAAGGCAATCAGCGACCCCACCTGCAGCCCGGTCACGGTAATAACGGGAATGAGAGTATTCTTAAGCGCATGACCGTAATTTATGTCCCGGCTTTTAAGGCCGCGGGCGCGGGCGAATTTGATAAAATCGGTTCGCATCACCTCCAGCATTTCGGACCGTATGATACGCAGAATCAGGGTCATCTGGTAAAGCGCAAGCGTAATAGCCGGCAAGATGATTGCCTTCCATCCACTTAATGTCAGCAGCCCGGTCGACCACCCGCCAGCGAGTTTCACCACATCCCCCCGGCCGAAGGACGGAAGCCAGTTCAATTTCACCGCAAAAATATAAATCAGAAGAATACCGATGATGAATGTCGGAAGCGAAACGCCCACAAGCGATGAGGTCAGGATGAACTTGCTGAACCAGTGATTCCGCTTGAGGCCGGTAAAAAGCCCGCCGGAAATTCCGAGAACCACGGCAAAAACCGCCGAAACGAAAACCAGTTCAAGCGTTGCCGGCATCCGTTCGGCAATCAATTCTTCCACTGGCCTTTGCAGCCGGTACGAAATACCAAAATCACCATGCAATGCATCGCCAAGAAACCGGCCGAACTGCACGAGAAACGGATCGTTGAGACCAAGGCGTTCACGAAGCGCATTCATGTCCTTTATGGTCGTTTCCTGCCCAACCATATTGCTGACCGGATCACCCACAAAATTGAAGAGAAAGAAACTGATCAGGGCGACTACCAGCATGACGATCAAAGATTGTATCAATCTCTTTGAAATAAAGTTTATCATAGTTTCCTGCCCACTTGATGGAAACAGACGGACGAGACCCTAGAAGGATATCGCCTGTCTGTTTCACCCCCTCAACTACTTGAATTTGGCCCAGTAGAACCGAGGCATGTTGTTCGGTTCGATCGGAATATCGAGCTTCTTGGACATTGCCCAGAAGATCATCTG
>SBHH01000184.1 GCA_006226265.1 Alphaproteobacteria bacterium
CGCTCCGCTTCAGGTCGCTCAGGAACGCGGCGTCTGGGCTGTGGGCCAGGCCTCCGACATGTCAAAATTCGCGCCAAAGTCCCAGTTGACCGCGATCATTGACGAATGGGGTGGATATTATATCGACCGCACCAAGAAGATGCTGGCCGGCACCTGGAAGTCGGAAGATACCTGGGGCGGTTTCAAGGCCGGCATGGTCAAGCTCGCTCCCTATAACAAGGCAATCCCCGAAGATGTCGTGAAACTCGCCGAGGATACCCGCAAAGGCATCGAAGATGGTTCCATCAAGCCGTTCGCCGGTCCCTTCAAGAAGCAGGACGGCAGCGTCGGCGCGAAGGAAGGCGAAGCCCTCGATGACGGCACGCTTCTTGGCCTGAACTGGTATGTCGAAGGCGTCGAAGGTCAGCTTCCGAAATAAGCCCGTCCATCCGGCAATTGAAACCCCGCCGCCCTTGATTGGATCGGCGGGGTTTTTATTTTAATATGAACAGGCAAGAGGGAGGGGAAAGATGAGCGTAGATACCGCCTTTATCGAAGCGATGCCGAAGGTCGAGCTGCATATGCATATTGAAGGCAGTCTGGAGCCTGAATTGATGTTCGCACTTGCGAAACGCAACGATATCGATCTTCCCTTCAAATCGGTGGCGGAAGTGCGCGACGCCTATCAGTTCTCCGAACTGCAGGATTTCCTCGATATCTATTATCAGGGGATGGGCGTTTTGCAGACGGAGCGGGATTTCTTCGATCTCACCCACGCCTATCTTGAAAAGGTCGCCGCGCAAAATGTCCGCCATGTGGAGATTTTCTTCGATCCGCAAGGCCATACGGCGCGCGGCATCGCCTTTGAAACCGTCCTGAATGGCATCAGCCGAGCGCTTGAAGAAGGCGAAAAGGAATTCGATATCACCAGCCGCCTGATCCTCTGTTTCCTTCGGCATTTGAGCGAGGAAGACGCGCTTGACACGCTGGAAGAGGCGCTTCCTTTTAAATCCAAAATCCACGGCGTCGGACTTGATTCATCCGAAATGGGGCATCCGCCGTCCAAATTCGCCCGCGTTTTTGAAAAGGCTAAGGCGGAAGGGCTGCTCGCCGTCGCCCATGCAGGCGAGGAAGGCCCGCCCGCCTATGTCACGGAGGCGCTCGATCTTTTGAAAATCGACCGACTCGATCACGGCAACCGCTCCCTCGAGGATGCGGTCCTGACCCGGAGGCTCCAGGAAACGGGGATCGCGCTTACCGTCTGTCCGCTCTCGAATTTAAAGCTGAAAGGGGTGACCGACATGCGCCACCATCCGTTGAAGAAGATGCTGGAGGCCGGGCTCAAGGCGACGGTCAATTCCGATGATCCGGCCTATTTCGGGGGTTATATGACCGAGAATTTCAAGGCGGTGACGGAGGCGCTTGACCTCTCGCGCGCCGATCTCCTGACTCTTGGCCAGAATGCGATTGAGGCAAGTTTCGCACCCCCGGCCCGGAAAGTCGAGCTGAAGGCCGAGCTTGATGCCTTCGCCGGGTAAGCGATGAGCCGGGAAAGGACCATTCAGCCGGAAGCGGCGTTTGAGGGCGAGGTCATTTCCCTCCCCCTGTATCTCGATTATCCCGCCTCCACCCCGCTTGACCCGCGCGTTTTTGACGCCATGAGCCCCTTAATGCAAGGCGCGCGCGGAAATCCGCACAGCCGAACCCATGCGCTCGGCTTCAAAGCCCATCACGCGATTGAGGAAGCCCGGATTGAGATTGCCCGCCTGATCCAGGCAAAGCCGCATGAGATTATTTTTACCTCTTCCGCGACGGAAGCAAACAACCTCGCGCTTTTGGGTATCCTTCGGGCCGCCACAGGCCGCCGCCATGTCATCTCCTGCGTCACCGAGCATGAGGCGATCCTTCGCCCGCTGGAGGCCCTTGCCGAGGAAGGGGTTGAAATCACCCTCCTACCCGTTGATACGGAAGGGCGCATCGATATTGATGAGCTGGAGGGAGCAATCCGACCCGAGACCACGCTCATCACCCTCATGGCCGCGAATAACGAGACGGGGGTCATTCATGACCTCAATGCCATTGGCCGCATTGCCGCGCATCACGGCATTCCCTTTCACAGCGATGCCGCCCAAGGGCTCGGCACCCTCGATATCGATGTCGGGCGCGATTCCCTCGCCGCCTTAAGCCTGTCGTCCCATAAAATCTACGGCCCTTCCGGGATTGGCGCGCTGTACCTCCGCGAGGACATCGAAATTCGCCCGATTTTCCATGGCGGGGCGCAGGAAAAAACGCTCCGGCCCGGCACCCTGCCAACCGCCCTCTGCGTCGGTTTTGGGGAGGCTTGCCGCCTTCTTTTGGAGACCCGTGAAGAAGAAGCGGCGGGCTTTACTGCTCTCCGGCAGGAGTTTCTGGCCACTCTCCGGGCAAAGCTTGGAAACCGCCTTCGGGTAAATGGCGAGGAAGCAGCGCATATCCCGAACTGCCTCAGCCTCACCATCGACGGGGTGGAGGCGGAAGACCTTATCGACCGTCTTCCCGATCTCGCGCTCTCGACCGGATCAGCCTGCACCTCCGCGCGGGGGGAGCCTTCACATGTGCTCATCGCCATGGGCCGGACAGCGGTGGAGGCGGCGGCAACGCTCCGGCTCGGCTTTGGTCGCAGCACCCGCACAGTCGAGCTTCGCTATGCCGCCCACCGGATTGCAGAGGCGGTTCAGTCCCTTATTTCTTGAGGCGCAGGCCAGTCCTTCAACGCCTCCATCAAATAATCAACGAGAAGGCGGGTGCGCGGGTTCACGAAGGGCCCTTGTGGCCAGAGGGCCGAGAGGGTCACAGCAGGCGGCGGATATTTTTCCATGACAACCTCCAGCTTGCCGTCCGCGATTTCTTCGCGGATCTCGAACCGGGGTTTCAGGATAATCCCCTCCCCCGCTAGCGCCCATTCGGTCAGGGCATCGCCGTTATCGCTGTCCATCCGGCCCTTGACGGCGATGGTTTGGCTTTTCCCGCCGCCTTCAAGAAAAGACCATTGAAACTGGGTCGAGCCCGGAAAGCGGAGCAACAGGCAGTCATGCGCCAATAAATCCTCCGGCTTTTGCGGCCGCCCCTTCCGGCGGAGATAATCGGGCGCGGCGGCAAGAACGCGCGGGCAGCTCGCGATTTTTCGCGCGACCAGGGCCGAATCCGGTAAATTCGCGAGGCGGATCGCGAGATCGATATTTTCCGCGACCAGATCGGCCATCCGGTCGCTTAAGTGCAGGCGAAGCTCGATCCCCTTGAACCGGCGCGAAAATCCGGGAAGAAGCGGCGCGAGATGCTGCCGTCCGAAGGTTACCGGCGCGCTGATGCGGATCACCCCTTGCGGCCGGTCCGCCCCGGCCGTGAGCTTCCCTTCGGCCGCCTCAACCTCCCCCAATATCCGTTTACAATCCTCAAAATAGGAGAGTGCCTCCTCCGTCAGGGCGACCTTTCGGGTGGTGCGGTTCAGGAGCCGGATGCCGAGCCGTTCTTCGAGCCTTGCGACGCGATTGCTGACCACGGCGGTGGAAACACGAAGCCCGCGCCCGGCCTTAGAAAAGCCGCCTTGCTCGATTACGGCGACAAATGCAGCCATTTCGGTAAGTGATGTCATGGCTATTATCAATATTTTCTTGATAGTCTTTCATCATTATATCGTCTTTTTAAAAAATATAAAATCACGGATAATTGCGGGCTCTGCCAATTTGCGGCATCATGCGCTTGAGGGAGTGAAGGGGACCTGCATGGATTTTAATATTATGGAATGGGCCCAGCTTGCCATCCGCTGGATCCATATCATCACCGGCATTGCCTGGGTTGGCGCTTCCTTTTATTTCGTCTGGCTCGATATGAACCTGACCCCGCCCGAGAAGGACGGATACAAGGACAAGGCCGGTGTCGGCGGAGAGCTTTGGGCCGTGCATGGCGGCGGTTTCTATGAAGTGCAGAAATACCGCCTCGCCCCGCCCGCGATCCCGCCGGTGCTGCACTGGTTCAAATATGAGGCCTATTTCACCTGGATCAGCGGCATTATCCTGCTCACCATCCTCTATTATTTCAGCGCGGACATATACCTCATCGACCGGAGCGTCGCCGACATCTCCCGCGATACGGCAATCCTGATTGGGCTCGGCGCGATTTTTGGCGGCTGGATCGTCTATGATTTCCTCTGCAAGACGCCGCTTATCAACCATCAGGGATGGTTCGGCGCGCTTCTCTTCGTCCTCCTGACCCTTGCAGCCTTTGGCTTATCGAAAGTTTTCAGCGGGCGCGGCGCCTATATCCATGTCGGCGCGATGATGGGAACGATCATGGCCGCCAATGTGCTGAAGGTCATCATCCCGGGGCAGCGGGAACTCGTCGCCGCCGCGAAACGGGGCGAGGCACCGGATCCGAAGTTCGGCCTCGCCGGCAAACAGCGCTCGCTCCATAACAACTATTTCACCCTGCCCGTGCTGTTCATCATGATCAGCAACCATTATCCCATGACCTACGGCAATCCCTACGGCTGGCTGCTGCTGTCAGGGCTCGCGCTTGTCGGGATCATGGTGCGGCATTATTTCAACATGAAGAACCAGGGCCGCGCGCGTCAGGGCTTCTTCCTGCTGCCCCTCGCCTTTGTGCTTTTCTGCGTGATCGCTTACGCCGCCGCGCCGAAATCAATCGAGGTACCGGCTGAGCAAGTCTCCTTCGCCGAGGTGCAGAAGATCATTACGACCCGCTGCGTCGCCTGTCATGCGGCGAAGCCGAAGAATGAGGATTTCGATGCCCCGCCAAAAGGCGTGAAGCTGGAAACGACAGCTGAAATCCTGAAGGAAAAACTCAGGATCAGGCAGCAGGCGGTCGATACCCATACCATGCCGCTTGGGAATCTCACAAAGATGACGGATCAGGAACGGGCGCTGATCGGCGCCTGGATAAAACAGGGCGGCAAAGCGAACTGACGCCCGCCGCCGCCCCAGGGGGGCTCCTTACGCCAAAGTCAAACCGCAGCGAGCGTCCCTTCGCGGGCGGCGCGGCCGCGGGTACAA
>SBHH01000134.1 GCA_006226265.1 Alphaproteobacteria bacterium
TAAGCGGATCGTAGAAAGTTACCTCAATTCCGAACCGTTTCAGTACATTGTCTGAAAAGGCGCGGACCGGGCCATAAACGCTGTCCGTGACAAGAATATGATCGCCGGTCCGGGCGAAGGCCAGAATGGCGTTGGCGCAGGCCGCAAGGCCGGACGGATAGACCTGCGAGCGATGGCCGCCCTCGACCTCGGCCACGACATCCTCCAGCGACCAGCTCGTCGGCGTACCGATCCGTCCGTAAGACACCACTCTTTCCCCTTTTGCGCGGGCTGCGTGCGTTTCTTTCAACGCCTTGAGGGAGGGGTAAAGAATGGTCGAGGCATGATAAACCGGCGCATTGACAATGCCGAAATTGGCCTCGGGATCGCGCCCGGCAACGACGAGCTTTGTTTCATCTTTCATGGGGATTAAGCCTGTTTTGAATGATACTTGACGTCCTTTTTGCATATAGGAAGGAGGCGCGGCAGGGAAGAGCGTTTTTGCGATTTTACGAGGGAAACAAGTAAAGTATTCGCACTTGCAGCATATTTTTGCATTGACGCGTGAAACAAAAATATTATCGTCAAGGACTTGGAAGGCCATGATAAAGTTAAATTATGGCTTTCACATGTAAATCACCCAAGTGCTCAGAATAAGGGTGCAGTACTCAAAGGAAGTATGTGATTTACTTATATATTTATTGACTAAAAACTGGACAGGAAGGTCTTTCATGAAAAAAGCGAGCTTTTTAGCTGTCGCGGCAACAGCGACACTTATGGCGACGGCGGCATCCGCTGCGACCCTTGACGATGTCAAGGCCAAGGGCTTTATCCAATGTGGTGTTACCACGGGTCTTGCCGGCTTTGGCGCGCCTAATAATGAAGGCAAGTGGGAAGGGTTCGACGTGGATTTCTGCCGGGCCATGTCAGCCGCAATCTTCGGAGATCCCGACAAGGTGAAATACACGCCGACGACGGCAAAGGAACGTTTCACGGCGTTGCAGTCCGGTGAAATCGACGTTCTGGCCCGTAACACGACCTGGACGTTCACCCGCGACGTCAGCCTCGGCTTCGAGTTTATCGGCGTCAACTACTATGACGGTCAGGGCTTCATGGTGAAGAAATCCCTTGGCGTTAAATCCGCTCTGGAGCTTGACGGCGCCCGTGTCTGCGTGCAGTCCGGCACGACCACCGAGCTGAACCTCGCCGACTATTTCGCGGCCAATAACATGAAATATGACTCGGTCGTGTTCGACACCGCCGACGAGGTTCGTGAAGCTTACCTCAAGGACACCTGTGACGTTTACACGACGGACAAGTCCGGCCTGTATGCACAGCGTTCCGTTATCGCGAACCCCGATGAGCATGTGATTCTGCCGGAAACCATTTCCAAGGAACCGCTTGGTCCGCTTGTCCGTCATGGTGACAATGAATGGGGCGACATTGCCCGCTGGACGCTGAACGCCATGATCGATGCCGAAAACCTCGGTGTGTCGATGAAGAATGTCGATGAACTGAAGAAGAGCTCCCAGAATCCGAGCATCCAGCGCATGCTGGGCGTCTCCGGCGACCTTGGCGATCAGATGAAACTGTCCAAGGACTGGGCCTATAACATCATCAAGATGGTTGGTAACTATGGCGATGTTTTCGAACGGAACCTCGGTGCCTCGACCCCGCTCAAGATCGAGCGTGGCCTGAACGCCCAGTGGAACAAGGGTGGTATTCTGTACGCACCGCCGCTGCGTTAATAGGCAGACAAATCGTGAAGGGAGTGCATGGCCATATGAACAGGGACATGCACTCCCTTTGCTTTTTATCCGTCCTGTCTATTACAACGCTATCGGAGGTAGCTCCTAATGACTACAGATGTTCAGAGTCATGGAGCGGGGGGTAACGTCTTTCGGGATCCGCGCGTGCGCGCGGTTGTTTATCAGGCCATCGTCATTGTCCTGTTTGTTGCCTTCGTGCTCTATATCGGCCATAACACGGCCCATAATCTGGAAAAACGCGGTATCGCATCCGGATTCGGCTTTTTGGGCCAGCCTGCCGGTTTCGGTATCGGCATCGTCCTTTTCATGGACTACAGCAACCAGACCTCGACCCATCTTGATGTCCTGATTATCGGCATCATCAATACGCTGGTTGTCTCTTTCACGGGTATCTTCTTCGCCACCCTGATCGGTTTCATCGCCGGTATTCTCAGGCTTTCCAAGAACTGGATCGTCAACAAGATGGCGGCCGTCTATATCGAGGTGGTTCGCAACATTCCGCTGCTGGTACAGCTCTTCTTCTGGTATTTCGCCGTGCTGGCGGTCCTGCCGACGGTGCGCGACAGCCATCAGATCGGGAGCAGCATTTTCGTCAACAACCGCGGGGTCAGCTTCCCCGGGATCATTCCCTCGGAAGGTTTCTGGCTTATCCCGGTTGCGCTTCTCGTGGCCATCGTCCTCTGCGTCTTCGTCGCCCGCTGGGCGCGCAAGCGGCAGGAGGCGACGGGGCAGCTTTTCCCGGTTTTCTGGACCTGGGTCGGTCTCGTGATCCTGCTGCCGGTGATCGGCGCGGCCATCATGGGCTTTCCGTTCACGATCGCCTATCCGGATTTCGGCAAGTTCAGCATTCACGGTGGCTGGTCGCTGGAACCCGAGTTTCTGTCGCTTCTTCTCGGGCTGTCGATCTATACCGGGGCGTTCATCGCCGAGATTGTCCGTTCCGGGATCAACTCGGTGAGTTTTGGCCAGACGGAAGCCGCTCATTCGCTGGGCCTCCGGCCGCGCCTCACGACACGGCTTGTGATCCTGCCGCAGGCACTCCGGGTGATCGTTCCGCCCTTGACCAGCCAGTATCTCAACCTGATCAAGAACTCGTCGCTCGCGACCGCCATCGGCTATGCGGATATTACGGCGCTCTTTGCCGGAACCTCGCTCAACCAGACCGGCCAGGCGATCGAGTGCATTTTCATAACCATGCTGTTTTACCTGTCCATCAGCCTGCTCATTTCCATGTTCATGAACTGGTACAACAAGCATATTTCACTGGTGGAGAGATAAGATGGCTATTGTGAAAACCGACCGTCATCCTGATCTGCCGCCTCCTGCGTCGCAGACGGGTGTCGTGGGCTGGCTTCGGGAAAATCTTTTCTCCAGCCCGCTCAACATCATCCTGACGATCATCGCGGCCTTCATTGCGTGGGAGGCTTTGTCGACCTTCCTCAGCTATACCCTCATCCATGCCAATTTTGCCGGGGAAACCAAGGCGGATTGCACGGATACGGGGGCCTGCTGGGTCTTTATCAAGGCCCGTTTCGGACAGGATATGTACGGCTTCTACCCGCCGGAGGAACGCTGGCGCGTCGATGTCGGCTATGTCCTTGCCGCGATCGGACTGTTCTTTGTGCTGTCCGATTTCGTCAAGAACAAGAAATGGCCGGCGATCTATCTGTTCGGCTTCGTTCCGGTGGCCTGCTTCTTCCTGTTCCACGGCGGATATTTCGGTCTGGAAGTGGTGGAAACATCCCAGTGGGGCGGCCTGTTCCTGACCCTGGTGCTGGCCTCGGTGTCGATTTTCGTGGCCCTGCCACTCGGCATCGTGCTGGCCCTTGGGCGGAGGTCGGACATGCCGATCGTGCGCATGATGTGTGTCGGCTTTATTGAACTGATTCGCGGCGTGCCGCTCATCACGGTTCTCTTCATGGCCTCGGTCATGCTGCCGCTGTTCCTGCCGGAAGGCGTCAATTTCGACAAGCTCATCCGGGCGCTGGTCGGGATGTCGCTCTTCTCCGCCGCCTATATGGCGGAGGTGGTCCGTGGCGGTCTTCAGGCCATTCCGAAAGGCCAGATGGAGGCTGCGAAAAGCCTTGGTCTCGGTTACTGGAAGGCGATGGGCCTGATCGTTCTGCCGCAGGCGCTCAAAATCGCGATCCCGTCGATCGTCAATACCTTCATCGGCCTGTTCAAGGACACGACGCTGGTGCTGATCATCGGTCTGCTCGATCTGTTGAGCATCATCAAGGCGGGAACGACCGACAAGAACTGGATCGGGACGGCAACGGAGGGCTATGTCTTCGTCGCGGCCGTGTTCTGGGTCTTCTGTTTCAGTATGTCACGCTATAGCATCTGGTTGGAGAACAAGCTCCATACCGGCCACAAAAGATAAGGAGGCAGTAATATGAGTGAAGCAGCCGCCAAGGTCGAGACAGAGGGCGATGTCGCCATCCAGCTCATCGGCATGCACAAATGGTACGGGGAGTTCCACGTCCTCAAGGACATCAACCTGAGTGTCGATCGCGGTGAGAAAATTGTCGTCTGCGGGCCGTCGGGCTCGGGCAAGTCGACCATGATCCGCTGTATCAACCGGCTGGAGGAGCACCAGCAGGGCAAGATCATCGTCGACGGGATCGAGCTTACGAACGATGTCAAGAAGATCGATGAAATCCGTCGCGAAGTGGGCATGGTGTTCCAGCACTTCAACCTGTTCCCGCACTTGACGGTGCTGGAGAACTGCACGCTCGCCCCGATGTGGGTGCGCAAGACGCCGAAGGCCGAGGCCGAGGCGACCGCGATGAAGTTTCTGGAACGGGTGAAGATACCGGAGCAGGCCCGAAAATACCCGGGGCAGCTTTCGGGCGGTCAGCAACAGCGTGTGGCGATTGCCCGCTCGCTCTGCATGAACCCGCGCATCATGCTGTTCGATGAGCCGACCTCGGCGCTCGACCCGGAAATGATCTCGGAAGTGCTCGATACCATGATCAGCCTCGCGGAAGAGGGGATGACCATGATCTGCGTGACCCATGAAATGGGCTTCGCGAAAACGGTCGCCGACCGCGTCCTCTTCATGGATGCGGGCGAGATCATCGAACAGGCGCCGCCGCAGGAATTCTTCGAAAACCCGCAAAGCGACCGCACCAAACTGTTCCTGAGCCAGATATTGCACAACGCCTAAGGCCCAGCGCAAACAACAGAAGAGCCCGGCAACCGCCGGGCTTTTTTATTGGCCATCTGAATCTTTATTTTGATATTATAATA
>SBHH01000287.1 GCA_006226265.1 Alphaproteobacteria bacterium
AGGATCAAGTTCTCGATCGAGTTTTTCAGCAATTATTGCCGCTGTCAGCGTTGTCAGATAGCCGTTATCAGCCTCGCGGATATAGATGCCGTTCAGGTTCTCCAGCTTGGCAAAATCGAACCGGGCCGCCGATTTCCCCACATTTTCGAGGGTGAACCAGTCAATGGCCTGGGCGCGTGAGATGATCTCGTCATCGCCATGGGACCAGCCGAGACGCAGGAGATAGTTGCAGATGGCTTCGGGCAAATAACCCATCTCGCGATAAGCCTCGACACCAAGCGCGCCATGCCGTTTTGAGAGCTTTGCCCCGTCCGGTCCATGAATCAGCGGAATATGGGCATAACGCGGCACCGGCCAGCCAAGCGCGGTAATCAACTGCTGTTGACGCGCGGCGTTGGTCAGATGATCATCGCCCCGGATGATGTCGGTCACGCCCATGTCATGGTCATCTACCACAACCGAGAGCATATAGGTCGGCGTCCCGTCCGCGCGGAGGAGGATCATGTCATCGAGCTGCTTGTTCGCAAAGGTAACGCGGCCCTGCACCATATCCTCGATCACCGTTTCGCCTTCGTTCGGGGATTTGAAACGCAGCACCGGATCGACGCCTTCCGGCGCCTCCGACGGGTTGCGATCGCGCCAGCGGCCATCATAGATGGGGGGACGGCCCTCGGCGCGGGCAGTTTCACGCATTTCCTCAAGTTCCTCGCGCGATGCATAGCAGTAATAGGCTTTGCCCTCGGCAATCAGGCTTTTCGCAACCTCGGCATGACGATCCCGGCGGGAGAACTGGAACGTCGGTTCCTCATCGCTTTCAAGGCCCAGCCATTTGAGGCCATCGAAAATCGCCTCGATCGCCGCATCGGTCGAGCGTTCGCGGTCCGTATCCTCGATGCGAAGGAGATATTTGCCGTTATGATGGCGCGCATAGAGCCAGTTAAAGAGCGCCGTGCGGGCGCCGCCAATATGCAGGAAGCCGGTGGGAGAGGGCGCAAAGCGCGTTACGATATCCATGAGAATTTACTTTAGATCCGCTTCAAGTATAGATTGGGCTGGTTTGCCGTCGTCAAATTGAGGTCTTTGTACCTTGTGTCCGCATACAGGGCAAGTAGCCGTTGGAGCCACCAAGTCAAGATGCCAGGCCAGAACAAGATATACGATGAGCTACTGGCGGAATTTCGCTTTGACCGGACGCGCTGGTTTCTCTGGTATCCGGTGTTCCTGGGCGGCGGCATTGCGCTTTATTTTGCCTGTCGCTGGCAGCCGGGCATCTGGTGGCTCGCCCTGCCGCTTCCTTTTCTTGGGTTTCGCCTCTGGCCTGCCGTCCGCAGCCATCCTCTGGCTGCGGGTCTCTTGACCGTTTGTCTTCTGATCTCGCTCGGCTTTTCCGCAAGTCTCGTAAGGACGCTTGTCGTTGCCGCGCCGGTATTGCAGAAGCGGGCGGTGGTGACAGTTACGGCGACGGTTCTTGAAAAGTCGATGGATTATGCCTCCGGTCGTCTTCTTTTGGGAACACCGGCATTCCAGGATGCGGGGCGGATGCCGGCGCTGGATCGGATCCGGATCTCGTCCCGAAGCGATATCGCCACGGCCATGCCAGGTGATATCATCCGGGTGCGCGCCGTCCTTCTGCCGCCGCCCGCGCCCGCCTATCCCGGCGGTTTCGATTTTCAGCGGCAATCCTATTTTCAGTCCATTGGCGCCGTCGGCTATGCCATCGGTTCTATCGAAAAGATTGGGCAGGAAGGTGGTGTTCTCTCAGTCATAAAAAGGCTTTCCGCTCTCACGCGAAGCCGGATTGCAAATTTCGTTCTCGCATATTCAAAGGAGAGAACCGCGGGCTTTATCATCGCCATCCTGACCGGCGACAAGGGTGCGATAGAGGAGGGGGAGCTTGAAGATATGCGAAGCTCCGGTCTTGCGCATCTGCTCGCGATTTCCGGCCTGCATATGGGGATGATCGGCGGCCTCATTTTTTATATTATGCGGTTTCTACTGGCCCTTTTTCCCTATCTCGCGCTTCACTATCCGATCAAAAAAATTGCGGCCCTCGTGGCCCTCCTGGGGCTGACGGGCTATCTCTTCGTAAGCGGGATGAATGTCTCTGCCGTCCGCGCCTATATCATGATTTCGGCGGTCTTTCTGGCCGTCTGCTTTGACCGGCGGGCGCTTTCCTTCAGGACCATCGCTATGGCGGCGCTTCTCATTCTTCTGGTCCTGCCGGAAAGCCTGCTGACGCCAAGCTTTCAGATGTCTTTTGCTGCTGTTTTTGCGCTCATCGCGCTTTATGAACGGGCCGGGCCTTCGCTTTCCCGTTTTGCAAGGAGTGGCGGGATGCTCCGAAGGTTCTTTGCCTATCTCGCGGGTATTCTCCTTACCTCCCTCGTTGCCGGACTGGCGACAGCGCCCTTTTCGCTTTACCATTTCGGACAGGTCGCGAGTTACAGCCTGATTGCCAATCTCATGGCCGTGCCGGTGATGGGCCTCTGGATCATGCCCTGGGCCATCGTTTCTTTTTTGGCCATTCCGCTCGGGCTTTCCTTTTCACTCATCCTGATGGGTTGGGGGATTGATATCATTCTTGATACGGCGCGCGAGACGGCGTCTTGGCCGGGCGCAGCACAATATCTCGGATCCTTCCCCGTCTCGATCCTGATCGGGATCAGCCTTGCCTGTCTCTGGTTCCTGATCTGGCGCAAAAAGATCCGCTGGCTTGCCGTTCCGGTGGTCCTGGTCCTGTTCGGGGCGCTCGCGTTTCAGCGTGCGCCGGACATCATCATCGCGGAAAGCGGCAATCTCTATGCGATCCGAACGCGTGAAGGATCGACATATCTCTCAAGCGACCGGGCCGAGAAGTTCGAGGCCGAGCGCTGGCGTCTGGTGCTTGGCGATACGAAAGAGGAGGTGCCGCCTTCGGGTTTTACCTGCGATCCCGACGGCTGCCTTTATAAGCGGGAAAAACTGCTGATTGCCTTTCCCGAGACGGAAGCGGGTGCGGAAATGGATTGCGCGCGCGCGGACATCGTAATCAGCCGTCGCCCTGTTCGAAAAAGCTGTCGGCATCCCGAACTCGTCATCGACCGCTTCGATCTTTGGCGCCAAGGAGCCTGGAGCCTTTATCTCACCGATTCAAGTGCCAAATTTGAAACGGTGAACGGCCTGCGCGGGCTAAGGCCCTGGGTGCCGGAACGTTATCGCGAACGGTACTTCAAAAACCCGGGCTAAGCTCCTTGCACACCTCAGTATTTTCGATACAGGCCGATCAAGTGCCCCTGCACCCGGACCCGGTCCGGACCAAAAATGCGGGTTTCATAGGCGGGGTTGGCCGCCTCCAGTGCGATGGAACCGCCTTTCTTGCGGAGCCGTTTCAGGGTCACTTCATGCTCGTCAACGAGAGCCACGACGATCCGGCCGTTTTCCGCCGTATCGCTTTCGCGGATGATGACCGTATCGCCATCGTGAATGCCCGCGTCGATCATGGAATCACCGGCGACTTCAAGGCAGTAATATTGTCCCGCGCCCAGCATGGAGGGCGGCACATCGATGAAGCTTGACGGATCGCTCAAAGCCTCGATCGCCGTACCGGCGGCAATCCGGCCATAAAGGGGGAGGGAGATGAGCGTTTCCTCGCCCGGGGTATCGGAAGTGACCGCTTCTTTTAGACCGCTTTTCTTGTCTTTGCCGAAATTCACTTCTACAAGATTGACTTTCGATCCGTCGTTTTGCGCCTTCTTGCCTCCCGGCAGCAGATCATCAGGAAGTTTCAGAACCTCCAGCGCGCGGGCGCGATGGGGCAGGCGGCGAATGAAGCCCCGTTCCGTAAGGCCCGTGATCAGCCGGTGAATGCCGGATTTCGACTTGAGATCCAATGCTTCCTTCATTTCATCGAACGAAGGAGAGACGCCCCGCGTTTCCAGACATTCATGGATATACATCAGAAGCTGATGCTGTTTTTTGGTAAGCATGGTCCCCCGCCAACTCCGGAACAAAACAAAAACATTTCATAAATGTTCTATAAAAGTTCTTATGTCCCGTCAAGGGAAATCAAGGTGATTTAGAAAATAATGTTATACAGTCGGATAGGGTGCCGAGAGGGGGATAATTTCAACCTCTGCGCCTGCCTTCAATGCCTTGGCAAAGGGGCTTCGCACCACCAGACAGTCTGCCTCGCTTAACGGAGAGAGCATTGAGCTGTCCTGTTTTGGAAAAAGCCGGACCAGCGGTAGGCCGTCCTGTTCGCCTATAAGGCGTGCCCGCATATAATCCTCCCGCCGGTCATTCTCGCCCAAATCATGTTCGAGAACGGCTTTCTGGCGCGGCGGAGTGCGGGGGGCGAGGCCATTGAGGGCATCCATCGCCGGAAAGAGGAAGAGGAAGCTGCAGATCATGCCGGATACCGGATTGCCGGGCATGCCGAGCGTGGGAATGCCCGCAAAGTCACCGAACATGAGCGGTTTTCCGGGGCGCATGGCAATGCGCCAGAAATCGACTTTGAGGCCTTCCTCGGCGAGGACCGACTGCACAAGGTCATGATCGCCGACGGAGGCCCCGCCGAGCGTCACCAGCATATCGGCGTCCTTCGCACCCCGCGCCTTTTCCTTGATGGAGGCGGCATTATCACGCGCAATCCCGAGATCAATGGGTTCCCCGCCCGCCGCCCGCACCATGGCAGCCAGCAAAAGACTGTTGGAGGAAATGATTTGGTTGGGGCCGACTGGCTCCCCCGGATGGACAAGCTCGTCGCCCGTCGAGAGAAGCGCGATCCGGGGTTTTCGACGGACGGTGAGCCAGGGGATATTCATGGCCGCGAGCAGCCCGATATCGCGAGGGGAAAGAACACGTCCCGCTTCAAGCCCGATATCGCCTTCCTTGAAATCGAGCCCCGCCGGTCGGACGTAGCGGCCCTTCGCCGCGCCTTCCCTGACCGTGACGAATTCCGCATCGAACTCAGTATCTTCCTGAATGATGATGGTATCGGCC
>SBHH01000199.1 GCA_006226265.1 Alphaproteobacteria bacterium
CCACAATTGGTTAATAAATTATTCTAGAATTATACAAAAGGTTGTATTTTCTACTAGAAAGTAAAACCAGAGTAATATCAAATACTTGCCATATAGGATAAGGGCAGGGGGCGGATGTCCGGGCGGAGTTACTCGCCCGGGATAAAGAAATCCATCGTCAGCATAAGACGGTCGACTGTTGCATGATCGTCGCCGAAGGGCAGGGCGATGGCACGCAAGAACTTATGCCCGCCGTTGGGACCGACATAAGGAACCTGCAACTCTCTGGGATAGCGGGTTTCGGCAATTTCACTCAATGTCGTGAAAGCCCGGGACGAACGCCCCTTGCCGGCAATTTCACTCATCCGGCCGCCGGTGAAGTTGGCTGAAATATTGCGCAATACTTCTGCGCCGATAATCTTGTAGACAAAGTCGATCGGATCGCGCTCGACCGAGAAAAGCACGATATGCGGCAGGAGCGGTGCAAGGCGCGTCATGTCGATATCGCGCTTCGCTGGAATAAGGTGACTGCCCTGGATCTCGTGCCAGTAGCCGACGAGCTGATCCTGGCTGTCCGCAAGGCGTCCACCGGATTTGCTGCCCGAAGTCCGGCTTGAATAAAGCGAAAGAGTAGACGATGCTTCGATGATGGAAGATGATGTATCGGTTTCCGTTAGCCGACTGATAATCATTGCACACCGCTCTTTGAATATATGTCGCGGATACAATATTTGCCAAAACCGTTAATACTTCGTTAATTCCACGCCGCTGAACTGCAAAATTAAAGAAATCAAAGCAACTCAAATTGTTGGTTTGCCCCGCCGTATCAGTTCCTGTAAAAGAAGCCTTTCTGAGAATTCAGACATTTGACAGGATCCCGGACCGTAATGACACGCCATCTTATTACCTCAGCCTTGCCCTATATCAACGGAGTGAAACATCTGGGGAATCTGATTGGCTCGATGCTGCCCTCCGATCTTTATGCGCGATACCTTCGGGCGCGAGGTGAGGAGGTCCTGTTCATCTGCGCGACGGACGAGCATGGCACCCCGGCGGAGCTTGCGGCGCGGGAAAAGGGCCAGAATGTTGCCGAGTTTTGCGCCGAACAACATCAGGTACAGGCGGATCTGGGCGCGGCCTTCGATCTGTCCTTCGATTATTTCGGCCGGTCTTCGTCCCCTCAGAACCGCGAACTTACGCAGCATTTCGGCGATATCCTGTTTGACAACGGCTATATCGAGGAACGGGTGACGCGGCAGGTCTTCTCCATCGACGATGACCGCTTCCTGCCCGACCGATATGTTGAAGGAACCTGCCCGCATTGCGGATATGAGCGTGCGCGCGGCGATCAATGCGAAAACTGCACGCGGCTTCTCGATCCGACCGATCTCATAAACCCGCGCTCCGCCGTGTCCGGCTCCAGCAATCTGGAAGTCCGCGAAAGCAAGCATCTTTTCCTTCTTCAATCGAAGCTTGCCGATGAAATCCGTGTCTGGGTCAACCGGCATCAGGACTGGCCGGTTCTCGTTTCCTCCATCGCCCTTAAATGGCTGGATGAAGGGCTCAATGACCGGGGCATCACGCGCGACCTCAAATGGGGCGTGCCGGTCGGGCGCGAAGGCATGGAAGACAAGGTCTATTATGTCTGGTTCGACGCTCCGATCGAATATATCGCCGCGACCAAGGAATGGGCCGATCAGGATCCTTCAAACCGTGACTGGAAATCCTGGTGGTACGAGGCGGAGGATGTCCGCTATGTCCAGGTGATGGCGAAGGATAATGTGCCGTTTCATACGGTGACCTTTCCGGGCACCATCCTCGGCAGCCGGGAGCCCTGGAAGATGGTTGATTTCATCAAGGGTTTCAACTGGTTGAACTATTACGGCGGCAAGTTTTCGACAAGCCAGAAACGCGGCATTTTCATGTCCGATGCAATTGACATGCTCCCCTCTGACTACTGGCGCTACTACCTTCTGGCCAATGCGCCGGAAACGTCGGACACCAGCTTCACCTGGGACGGGTTTGCGGGCACGGTCAACAAGGACCTTGCCGATACTTTCGGCAATTTTGTGAACCGGACGCTGAAATTCTGCGCCTCCAAATTCGGGAAGGCCTTGCCGGAAGGCGGTGCGATCGGCGTGCGGGAGGAAGAACTTGCCAAGGCGCTTCGCGAGCGGATCGATGCCTATAACGTTCATATGCAGGACATGCAGATCCGAAAGGCAATGCAGGAGCTTCGGGCCATCTGGGTCATGGGCAACGAATATCTGACCGAGGCCGCGCCCTGGACCGTCTTCAAGCAAGATCCGGATGCGGCGGCGGCAAGCCTTCGCATTGCCATCAATCTCATTCGCATCTTTGCTATCCTGGGGGCGCCAGTCATACCGAATACGGCAGCGAAAGTATCGGATGCGCTTGGCCTTAATCTCACCGCAGGCGACTGGATTGAAGGTGATGTGATGGAGGAACTCATCCGTCTCGCGCCCGGCCATGCGTTCGAGATTCCGGATGTGCTGTTCCGTAAAATCAGCGATGAGGAAGTTGCCGGCTGGGAAGAACGCTTCGGCGGCAAGGAATAGGACAATCCCCCCAATTTCATCGGATTTTATCCAATTCCGATACATCTCTTAACGGCGCATTAAGTCCTTTGCCGTATCCTTTCCCGATATTTGTGGAAGGATCGGCCATGCGGTTACGTGGACTTCTGAAACGGAAAATCATTCGGGCTCTGGCTAAGGATAGCCGGGGCACAACGGCGGTAGAGCTTGCGCTCATCCTGCCGGTGCTGATGGTCGTGCTGCTCGGAATTATCGAGCTTAGCATGGCGATGTTCATCAATACGGTGGTGGAAGGCAGCCTGAAAGATGCTTCCCGTCTTGGACTGACCGGCCAGATTCAGGACGGCACCAGCAATGCCCAGGCTATTGTCGATATGATCAACGAGGCCTCGCTCGGCCTTCTCAATCTCACGACGGATGATGTGACGACCCTTGTCTATGAAAACTTCGCCTCTGTCGGTAAAGGGGAACCGCTTACCTATGATGCCAATGGCAACGGCGAATGGGATGAGGCCGATGGTGATACCTATACCGAAATCAATGGCAACGGGGTCTGGGACAAGGATCTCGGTGTGGCCGGTCTCGGCGCGCAAGGCGATATCGTGCTCTATACGGTCAAATACAACTGGAATTTCCTGAGCGGTACAATCATTCCGATCCTGAATGGTGTCATTCCGATGTCTGCCTCGATCGTTGTGCGGAACGAGCCGTTCTAGGAAACCATGAGATTTTCACTGGCATGAGGCATGGGTGATATGAACTTTCTGTTAAAAAAGTTGGGAAACCGGACGCTGGATGGCGTTTGTGCCTTCATCCGCAACCGCCGCGGTGTTGCCATGGCGGAATTTGCTATGTTGTTGCCGCTTCTGATGCTGCTGGCGGGCGGCAGCTTCGAAATTGGTCGCTATGCGCTGATTATGCAGAAGCTCGACCGGATATCAGCAACCCTGTCGGATCTGATCGCCCGTTCGGAAACCGAAGCGATTACCGAGACGGAAATCAGCAATATTATCGACAGCGCCCTTTATCTGGCGGAACCGTTCGATTTCAGCGGAAACACCATGGTTATTCTGACCTCCGTGCAGGGTCGTCTTTCCGAAGCGCCTGAAATCCTGAGCCAGCGCGTGAGCGGCTCCATCCCCGGAGGGCATAGTGCCGTTGGTGACACGGTGGGCGGCGATGCGACGCTTCCGGCGGCCTTTCCCGATGCGGGGGACGGCCAGACCCTTGCCGATGGCGAGACGCTGATCGTGGCTGAGGTGATCTATAACTACAGCCCCTTCCTGCTGGGCAGTCTCGGCGTTTTAAAAAATCATGTCATCTATCGCGACGCCTATTTCCGGCCGCGCTTCACCGACACCATTACCTTCCCCTCCAGTTGATTTGACTGATGGAAGGCGGTACCAGGGCGGCCTCTCTCATGAGGCCGCCTTTCTTGTGACTTCAGCTTGCCTAAAGAGACTCTGGCGCCCGTCCCGTGATGCTTCGCAGAACGGGAGAGGTGACGCGCGGGGAGGGTGCGCGCCGGTGGTCCGGTTATTATCCGTCCATAAAGGGGCAGGGCAGGGCGTTCGCAATCCTGATGCCCCGCACGGGGCTTTGATTTGGATTCTCCCTCTATAGGGGCCAGCAGGCAGGGAAGAAAGCAGTAAGGGACCCTCGGCTTATTCGTTGCGAATTGAGGGGCGTTCTCCTGCCTGAAGACCGGCATGGCAATCTCCCGCGTTCGAGCGGAAACAAAAAAGCGGCGGCCGAACAGGCACACCGCTTTTTTCAGGATCCCCGAAGAGCTATTTCGAAATACGGAGATTGCTCAGCTCTTCACCGATCGTGTTGAAGTGTTTCTTCAAGTCGTCTGCGGTCTTGGCGACAAAGGCATGCTTTGGTGATGTCGCGCAATCGCGCATCATGTTCGAGTTTCCGTCAACCAGAAGGACTGTATAAATCTTGATACCCGCCGCCTTCATGGCCGTACAGGTGTCCAGAAGCTTCTGGTCCGCCTTGTCCGGATAGTCATCGCCGTCATTGGGAAGATAGGGGTTCATGAACCCATTATTGTCCCAATAGGAGCTGTAGGGCTGGCTGGTGCCATAGAGCTTCTGCCGGCCAAAGCTGTTGTAAACATTTTTGCTGCCAATGGTGTTCTCGCCGTCTGTCATCAGAACAACGACCTTGTCCATATTCTGCTCCCCGTAATCAAGGGGCAGGGCGCTGTAGCCACTCGGCAGGTTATAGGTGGACGAGCCATACCACTGGCCGTTCCACCGGGGAGAAAGCGTGCGCCATCCCCAGACCATGCCGATATTGACCGCCGTGTTTCCGTTGGCGACCATTGCGTCGATTTCCGTATTAATCGTTGACTTTTCCGCCGTCAACGGCAGCAGAACAGGCGGACAATATTTGTTCGGACCATGCGTGCTGTCGATGACAAT
>SBHH01000165.1 GCA_006226265.1 Alphaproteobacteria bacterium
CCACGCTTGACGAGAAGGGACAGCCGTCGATCGTCCAGCGCACGATGATCCGCCCGCCCGCCTCGCTGCTGGGTCCGGTCTCGGGCGCTGTCCGCCAGACAAATATCAGAGCCAGCCGCCTGGCGGATAAATATACGGAGACAATCGACAACGAATCCGCTTATGAAGTGCTGCAGGCGCGCGCCGACAAGGCAGCAAAAGCAGCAGCAGAGAAAGCAGAAGAAGAAAAAAAGACCATAAGAAAAACGAAAGCCGCCCATAGCCCTACCCGGCGATCCAACCGGCAAAGCGTTGGTGAGGCCGCGGTCAAGTCGCTGGTCCGCGCGATCAGTTCCTCCGCCGGGCGGACGATTGCCAATGCCCTCGTCCGCGGTATTCTGGGCGCCCTGAAACGATAGAACAACGAACAAGGACAGAGCCCCCGCCGAGACTCTGAGTGAAAATGAAAGCTGTCATCATTCCCGTCACCCCCTTCGCCCAGAACTGCAGCCTGATCTGGTGCGAGGAAACGAAGAAGGCCGCCGTCGTCGATCCGGGCGGCGATCTCAACCGGATTTTGCAGGCCGCCGAGGAACAGGGAGTCGAAATCGAGAAAATCCTTATCACCCATGGCCATCTCGACCATGCCGGGGGAACCGAGGAACTTCGAAAAAAGCTGGATGTGCCGGTCGAAGGCCCGCATGAGGATGACAAATTCTGGATCGATCAGCTGCCGAGCCAATGCGCGCGCTACGGCTTTCCGGAATCCTTCGCCTTCACGCCCGACCGCTGGCTCCATGATAACGACACGGTCACCGTCGGCAACGAGACCTTCGATGTTGTGCATTGCCCCGGCCACACGCCCGGCCATGTGGTCTTCGTGAATAAAAAGGATCGCATCGCGATTGTCGGCGATGTCCTCTTTCAGGGCTCCATCGGGCGGACGGATTTCCCGCGTGGCAATCATGAGGACCTGATCCATTCGATCCGCGAAAAGCTCTGGCCGCTCGGCGATGACATTACCTTCGTGCCGGGGCATGGCAACCTTTCCACTTTCGGGCAGGAAAGGCAGACCAACCCCTTCGTCGCTGACCTCAACTTCGGCTAAGGCAACCTATTCAAAGATCACCGGCGTTTCCGCCATCTCCAGATGCAGCTTGTCGCCGGTGAAAGGGTGCTTCGCGATCACCTCTTCATCAAGCTCGATCCCGAGGCCGGGTTTCGTCGGCGGGATGATATAGCCGTCCTCCCATTGGATCGGTTCCTTTAGAACTTCCGCGTGGAAATTGCCCATTTCCTCGATGCTTTCCTGAATGAGGAAGTTGGGCGTGCAGGTGGAAAGCTGGATATCCGCCATGGCCGACACGGGGCCGCAATACATATGCGGCGCGATCTGTGCGTAATAAACCTCGGCCATGGAGGCGATCTTCTTCCCTTCCAGCAGCCCGCCGACACGCCCCAGGGCCATCTGCAGGATCGAGGCCGCGCCGCTTTTCAGCACATGATGGAATTCATACTTGGTGCAGAGCCGCTCCCCTGTCGCAATGGGAATGGTCGTCTGACGCGCGAGCGTGCCCATGGCATCGGGATTTTCCGGAGGGGTCGGTTCCTCGAACCACAGCGGATCGTATTTTTCGAGCCGCCGGGCGAGCCGGATCGCGCCGGAGGTCGTGAATTGTCCATGGGTGCCGAACAGCAAATCGCATTTATCGCCGACGGCCTCCCGCACACGAGCGACCATCTTCTCCGAGATATCCATGCGTTCCAGCGATGGTTGACGCGGATCGAAGGCGGAATAGGGGCCGACCGGATCGAACTTCACACCGGTAAAGCCGCGCGCGACATTCTCCGCCGCCCGCTCCGCCGCCATGTCGGGATCGCGGTAGACATCGACCGGATCCCCCTCCTTCGGGTAGAGATAGGTGTAGGATCGGAGCTTTTCATGCACCCGGCCACCCAGAAGCTCATAAACCGGCTTGTTCGTTTCCTTGCCGATAATATCCCAGCAGGCCATCTCGATTGCACTCACAACTCCCATCATGGTGAGATCGGGCCGTTGGGTATATCCACTGGAATATATCCGCCGCCAGAGCCGCTCGATATGAAAGGGATCGGTGCCGAGGACGCGCCGCTCAAACACATCCTCGATCATCTTCACGGTGACATCAGGATGGAACGGCACGCCATAGGCCTCCCCGATCCCGGAAATGCCGCTGTCGGTTGTGAGTTTCAGGAATACCCAGAACTGGCCGCCCCAGTGCGGCGGCGGCGTACCGACGACGAAGGTCTGAAGGTCGGTTATTTTCATGACGGTTCCCCGAAGATAATGACATTGCGAAGCGCGTGATCGGCGCGCACCTCATCGATGGCCGTGTTGATTTCCTGAATTGGATAGCGCCCGCTGATCAGTTCATCAAGCTTGAGACGACCTTCTTTATACAGCGCGACGAGTTTCGGAATATCGGATTTAAGCCGGGTCGAGCCCATCTTGCTGCCGATGATCTTCTGCGATGCGCCTGCGACATTGCCCGCCTCAACCGCGATTTTTTGCCCCGTCGGCGGCATCCCGACGATGACAAGCGTGCCGGACGGTGCGAGGAGTTCCAGCCCCTGCTCGAATGCTTTCGGGCTTCCGGCCGCGACGAAAACATAATCGGCGCCCCGTCCGTTCGTCAGGCGCCGCACCTCCGACTCCGCATTCGTGAGGGCGGGATTAATCAGATGGGTCGCACCGAAATTTTTGGCCGCCGCCAGCTTGCTCTCCACCAAGTCCAGCGCAATGATGGGGGACGCATTAACGAGCGCCGCGCCCTGCACCGAATTCAGCCCCACACCGCCGCAACCAATCACGACGACAGAGGCCCCCATCTCCACTTTCGCGGTATTGATAACGGCGCCAAGCCCCGTGATCACGCCGCAGGAAAGAAGCGAGGCGGCATCGAGCGGCACGTCATCCGGAATGGCAACGGCCTGCGACTGATCGACCACAACCTCTTCCGCAAAGCCGCCGGTTTTAAGCCCCTGCACCACCGGCGCCCCATCGGCCTCTCGAATACGGCTGTCCCCATCGGCGGGAAAAGGCGTCGAACAGATGAAAGGTTCCCCCTTCGCGCAGTCATGGCAATGACCGCAGGACCGGAGAAGCGTCACCAGCACGTGGTCGCCCAGCTTAATATCGGCAACACCCGGCCCCGTCTCGGTCACCACGCCCGCCGCCTCATGGCCCAGCACCATGGGAAGGGTGCCGCCCCAGCCGCCATCCATGAAGGTAATATCCGAATGGCAGATGGCGCAGGCCGCGAGCTTCACTTTCACCTCACCCCACGACGGCGCGGCAAGGGTCAATTCCTCAATCTGAAGCGGCTTCCCGAAGGCCCGGCAGACGGCTGCTTTCATTCCTGTTCCCCATCCTGTTGATATCGCAACTTTTTCACAGCATGTGGGGAAAATGCAATTGGAACCGACGGAACAGCGCCATTTTATTTTCCTGTAGCGCCGTTTTGGAAAATCACATCCCATACATTTTCCGAATAACCGCTTCAAGAAAGTAATTTTACGTAATCGGGGAAACAATTTATGTGTCGAATGCGGACTACCGAACATATAATAATGCGGAATTCGCACCTACAGGGAGAATACATATGAAAAAATTACTCGGATTGACGGCTGTCGCTGCCTTGACGCTTGCAGGTGCGCTCTCCGCTCACGCGGCGGAAGTTACCTTGACCATTCATCATTTCCTCAGCCCCAAATCCCCGGCCCAGGTGAAAATGCTGGAGCCCTGGGCGAAGCGGGTTGAAAAGGATTCCAATGGAAGAATCGAAGTGAAGATCTTCCCGTCCATGGCGCTTGGCGGCAAGCCGCCGGAACTCTATCAGCAGGTACGCGATGGCGTGGTCGATATCGTCTGGACCGTGCCGGGCTATACGCCAGGCGTCTTCCCGCGAACCGAAGTGTTCGAGCTGCCGACCGTGCATACCGGCGATCCGCGGGCGACTAACGCCGCGATCCAGGACATCTTTCCGATGATCGCCGACGATTTCAAGGATGTGAAGCCGCTTCTGGTGCACGTGCATAAAGGAAACGCGCTGCATACAGTCGACAAGAAAGTCCTGACCCTTGCCGATGTGAAAGGGATGAAAATCCGCACACCGTCGCGGACCGGTGGCTGGATGATCGAACAATGGGGCGCCGATCCGGTTGGTATGCCGCTTCCAACCCTGCCGCAGGCACTTTCCAAGGGCGTTGTCGATGGCGCACTGGTGCCGTTCGAAATCTTCCCGCCCTTCAAGCTTGCCGAACTGACCAAATACTCGCAGGTTGGCCAGACGGACGAACGCTTCGGCACCTCCACTTTCCTTTTTGCCATGAACAAGGACAGCTATAACCGACTGCCTGACGACCTGAAGGCCGTGATCGACAAAAACTCCGGCCCTGCCTTCTCCGCCGAGATGGGCGAGGTCTGGGAACAGGTTGAGAAACCGGGTGAAGCGCAGCAGGAGAAATCCGGCGGCGAAATCATCCATCTCGACGCGGAAGCCAAAGCCGCCTTCGATGCGGCTGGCGAAAAAGTCGTCGCCCGCTGGATCGAGGAGGCCAACAAGCGCGGGATCGATGGCAAGAAGCTGGTCGAAGCCGCCCGGAAAGCAATTGCTACTCATTCCGGTAATTGATTTTTAACCGGTTAATATAATTATGAATGTGGGGATGCCACGTATTTTGGATCGGATCGTTTTCGGCTGGGCTTTGCTTGCCGGCGTCCTCACCCTCATGATCGTTCTGATTACAACCGCCAATACGGCGACCTTCGCCGCTGACAAGATTGCCCGTCTGTTCGGCAGCGATATAGCGGGCCTCGCCGGATATGAGGATTTTGTGCGCCTTATCGTCAGCGCCATCGCCCTCATGTTCTTTCCCTATTGCCAGCTTCATAAGGGCCATGTGGCGGTCGATCTCTTTGTCGACCGGATGCCGCCTA
>SBHH01000071.1 GCA_006226265.1 Alphaproteobacteria bacterium
GTCCTCCCCCCGATTCGGTTAATATACAAACAATGCTTAATTTTAGATAATTTTGGGCTAAAGATTTCGCTAGGCAGTAAAAGTTACAACGTCTCTTAAAAGGGGTAATAAAATGAAATCACTTATGACAGGTATTGCTGCGGCAGCCATCCTCGCGGTCTCCGCGATGTCTGCACAGGCAACGACAACTTTTAATCTCGGCGGGAGTTTCCCTGGCGGTTTCTCTCTCGATTATTCTGAAGGCGGGATCGGCCTGAATGTAACGGGCGGCACCTTCTCCAGCAGCACACCCGGTTCTGAAACGGTTTCCGGCGGCGCATTTGTCAACCGCGGCTCTGACGGCATCGGTGTTTCCAGCGGTCTAATCGAAAATCCTGAAGTTGACGGCGATCATAGCAACGATGTCGCAATCTTTAGCTTCGATCAGGCAGTTAAACTCGTCAGCGTAACCTTCTCTCACTATGACGACGAAACACAAAGCACGGACTTCTTCACCTGCCTCTTCACGGGTGTTTGTTACGTTCCGGCACCGGATGATGAATTCTCCTTCCTGGCTGATACCGACAATAACGGTAGCCTGAACCTTATCACCACCAACTCTGACGGCAACCCGTATGTCTTCTCTCCGAGCCCGATTGGTGATCTGTTCGGGATCGGCGCTTGGGACAACAACGACGACTTCCGGATTGCTTCCATCGAAGTCTCCGCAGTTCCGCTTCCGGCTGCTCTGCCGCTCTATGGCGCGGGTCTTGCTGTCATGGGCTTCGCTGGCTGGCGCAAGCGCCGCAAGGCAGCTGCAGCGGCCTAATTCAAGGCCCTCAATTAACTTGCACGGAAACGGCGGCCTTCGGGCCGCCGTCTTTCTTTGGATTATTTCAGGATTTTGCTGCCCACGCCCATCGCTGCCCTTTTATTTATGCGGATAGCGTTTTCGAAAAATTAACGAAATATTACCATTTCTATTTTATTTTTCTCAAATACCTGCGCAGTTGTTTTAGGTGTTTGAAGGATTTAAAAAATGAGATTGATTGCAACTCTGGCCGCATTCCTCGCCCTTGGCGCGACCGCTGCAGAGGCCTCAACGGTCTTCGATCTGACCGGGAATGGCAAATGGGATAGCAGCTATTCTTTTAACGAAGACAATATCGGCCTGACCGTCTCAGCGGGAGAAAACTACGGAAATTCCGTCTATAGCGGATATGATTATCTGTATCAGCAGAACCATCATGGTCTTGGGGTCTATTCTCTGTTTAACGGCAGCGACAAGGAGCTTGATGGCAGTTATGCCAGTGAAGTCATGACCTTCCTGTTCGACACAGCCGTTCAACTCGTTAGCATTACCTTCAGCAAGGTAGACAGTAGCGACGATTTCGACTTCTATTTTGATTCCGGAAGCGGGCTTTCCAAAATTTCAAGCGATGTCGATATTCCGAATAGCGGCCAGTATGTTTTCTCAAGCCTCTGGTCCGGCACATCCTTCGCCTTCGGCGCTGACGCAAGTGACGATAGCTTTACCATCAAAAAAATCGAAGTGGCGCAGGTTTCCGCGGTTCCGCTTCCCATTGCCCTTCCCCTTTACGGCTCCGGTCTTGCCGTCCTCGGATTCCTTGGCTGGCGCCGCCGGAAGGCAATTGGCAATAGCGATACATTTGCCTGACCAATTGCCAGCAGTGCATATGAACGGCGGCGCCATCGGGGGCCGCCGTTTTTTAATTTTGCAAGTCTTTTCCAAGCAGAAGCTCCGGATCGAGCCGTTCTTTCAGCCAGTTGACCCGCCAGTCGAGATGAGGACCGGAAGCACGCCCCGTCATGCCGACCTCGCCGATCTTCTCGCCCTGATGCACGAACTGGCCGGGCTTCACGTCCAGCTTACTCAAATGCGAATAGACGGAAACGAGACCGAAACCGTGATCGATCATGATAGTGCCGCCAGTATAAAAAAGATCCTTTGCCGCCATCCGCACCATCCCGTCGGTTGAGGCGACCACGGGCGTTCCGACCGCGCCCGCGATATCAAGGCCGAAATGCGGCCGCTTCGGGACCCCGTTCAAAATGCGCTGACTTCCGAAAAACCCGCTGAACCGGCCTTCCACCGGCTGCCGCCAGCCACTTAAATACCATTCCTTCGGCGTATTGATGGCCCGGATACGGGCAATCTCGCCATTTTCTTCTCTAATCCGTTTCAGGAACTTTTCACTCGGCGTGACTTTTGAAGGCGGAAGGCCCGAGATATTCTCGATCCGCCATTTTCGGGGCGCAATCTTCAAGGGGTGCATTTCTTCCGTCCCGTCCGGGAAACGGATTTTAAGAACGGCTGTTTCCTTAAAATCCCGGCCAAAGCCGAAAACGAACCGGCCATCCTCCGCGACAGAGACGGGTGTCTCGTCGAGCGTAATGGTTGCTCCCGGCTCCGACTTGCCAAGCACAAGCCCGCCTTGCGTGAAATTCCCTTTCAATTCAAGCGGTTTGGCGAAGGCACAGCTCGGAAGAAGACAGAGCAGCAAAACGGTTAAAAACTTCATAACAGACTTCCCTGCTCCGGCGTTTTAGCTGGTTTTGCGGTGCTTTTCTTTTTTTGCTTCTTGGGTTCGCTACTTTCACCGGAGGAAATAATCGCCCCGGCCCGGCCGTCCATAAACTCAAGCGCAACCTGCCGTCCCGCTTCCGCCCCTTTGATGGAGGAAACGGGCCTCCCCTCCTCATCCCAGACAATCACATAGCCCCGCTTCAGAACCCGCTTGAAAGACAGGCTTTCAAGAAGGCGTCCGCTGGCGGCAAGCTGATCTGCAGCCCGCTCCCTTTTTACAGAGACCGACATATTCATGCGGCGCACGAGATTACCCACCCGTTCCTCATACTGGGTGATCGACCGGCTTAAAATCTGCGGCCGGAGTTTCGCATCCACACTCGCAAATTGCTGCTTTTTAAGCGCGAGGCCGTTTTGTACGGACTGCCGCAGGCGGCTGTCAAGATGATCGAGATGCTGCACCTTCTCCGCAATCAGGCTGTTCGGATCGCGAAGACCACGCGCGAGGCCCGCGAGCCGCTCCCGCCGGTCTGAAATGCTGCGCGTCAGGCTTCGTTTAATCCGCCGCTCCTGATCCTCAATATAGGCGATAAGTTCGGAGCGGACCGGAACGGCGATTTCCGCCGCTGCCGTCGGTGTCGGCGCGCGCCGGTCAGAGACATAATCGATCAGCGTCGTATCCGTCTCATGCCCGACGGCAGAGATCAAGGGGATTTCGCTTTCCGCCGCCGCTCGCGCAACCTCCTCCTCGTTAAAGGCCCAGAGATCTTCCAGACTGCCGCCGCCCCGCGCGACAATCAGAAGGTCCGGCCGCGGGATTTTTCCATCGGAGGAGAGCGCATTAAAACCTCGAATGGCCGCCGCAATCTGTGCTGCCGCTGTCTCCCCCTGCACGAGGACGGGCCAGAGCAACACATGGGTCGGAAAACGATCGCGCAGGCGATGCATGATATCGCGAATGACCGCTCCGGTCGGCGACGTGACAACACCAATGATGTGGGGAAGATAAGGAAGCGGGCGTTTCCGCTCAGTCGCGAACAACCCTTCGGCGGCGAGCTTTCTCTTGCGTTCCTCCAGCAAGGCCATCAGCGCGCCGACGCCTGCCGGTTCCATCCGTTCGATCACGATCTGGTATTTCGACCGGCCGGGATAGGTGGTAAGCTTGCCGGTGCAGATAACCTCAAGACCGTCCTCGGGCCGGAAGGAAAGCTTCTGTGCCGTTCCCCGCCACATCACGCCGTCGATCACCGCCTTGTCATCCTTCAGTGCGAGATAGACATGGCCCGAACCCGCTCGTTTGAGACCGGAGATCTCCGCGCGCACCCGCACGAAGCCGAACGCATCCTCCACCGTCCGCTTCAGCGCACCGCTAAGCTCGGTTACCGTATATTCATGGATGTTGGAGGCGCCGCCTTCCATATTTTCTGACACAATCCGTCCCTGTTACCGTTTAGTCTGTTTAGCCTTCGCCCGCACTATGCTACAAACTCTGCACCATCCTTGAAAGAGATTAGTACGAAGCGACATGAAGATACTCGTTATTGGCTCCGGCGGCCGCGAACATGCCCTTTGCTGGGCGTTAAAAAAATCTCCCCTGATCGAGACCCTTATATGCGCACCCGGAAATGGCGGAATTGAGGAAATTGCCGAAATCGCCCCGATAAAAGTGGAAGATATCGACGGCATCCTCGCCTTTTGTAAAGAAAAGGCAGTCGATTTCGTCGTCGTGGGACCGGAAGCCCCGCTCGTAGAAGGCCTCGTCGATCGCCTGACCGAGGCCGGGATCAAAAGTTTTGGCCCGACGGCCGCGGCGGCGGCACTTGAAGGCTCCAAAGGCTTTATGAAAGATCTCTGCCAGGAATTTGATATCCCGACGGCCGCCTATCAGCGCTTCGATAATGCGGAGGATGCGAAGAAGTATCTGGCGACGCAAGACCTTCCCATCGTGATCAAGGCGGACGGGCTCGCTGCGGGCAAAGGCGTCATCATCGCCGCGACGATTGATGAGGCCGAAGCCACCATCGACGAGATTTTCAGCGGCCTTTTTGGAAGTGCGGGCGCGGAAATCGTGATCGAGGAATTCATGACGGGAGAGGAAGCGAGCTTCTTCGTTCTCACCGACGGGGAAAATATCCTCCCCCTCGCAACCGCGCAGGATCACAAGGCCGTCGGCGAGGGCGATACTGGACCCAATACGGGCGGCATGGGGGCCTATTCCCCGGCCCCGGTCATGACCGAGGAAATGATAACGGCGACGATCGATCAGATTATCAAGCCGACGGTCCGCGCCATGAAATCGCGCGGCGCGCCCTTTACCGGCGTGCTTTATGCGGGCCTCATGATCACCGACAAGGGCCCGCGCCTCATCGAATATAATGTTCGCTTCGGCGATCCCGAATGCCAGGTGCTCTGCGCCCGGCTGGATAGCGATCTCCTGCCCGCGCTGATGGCGACGGCGGACGGAACGCTCGATCAGGCCTCCCTCGACTGGAAGGCAGATAGAGCCCTCAATGTCGTGATGGCGGCGAACGGTTATCCCGGGTCCTATGAGAAGAATACCGTGATCAATGGCCTTGATAAGGCCGCCGCAATTGAGGACGTTGTGGTGTTCCATGCCGGCACGAAACGGGAAGGCGGAAAGGTCCTCGCGACGGGGGGGCGTGTGCTCGGGATCACGGCAATTGGAAAAACCGTTAAACATGCGCAGGAAAAAGCGTATAGTGGCGTTCGCGCCATCCAATGGCCCGAGGGATTCAGCCGTTCCGATATCGGCTGGAGGGCGGTGATGCGTGAAGAACAGGATAATAAATAAAGAGGCATAAATGTCCGATGAAAATGCCCAGTTTTCGGGTACCATGGAAGTCAGGGAGCGGCACAAGTTCGATGCGGCCGCGCTCGAAAAGTATCTCAAAAGCCACGTAGAGGGCTTTGAAGGTCCGCTAGAAGTCGCCCAGTTCAAGGGCGGCCAGTCCAATCCAAGCTATAAACTTTCGACGCCAAACCGGAAATATGTGCTGCGTCGCAAGCCACCGGGGAAACTTCTGCCCTCCGCCCATGCGGTGGATCGGGAATTCCGGGTCATCTCCGCCCTTGCAAATACGGACGTACCTGTCCCCAAGGTTTACTGCCTCTGCGAGGATGAAAGCGTGATCGGCACCATGTTCTATGTCATGGAATTTGTCGATGGCGATATCGAATGGGATCCGGCGCTGGAAGGTTATTCCAAGGCAAATCGCGTCGCCGTTTTTGACAGCATGAATACCGCCCTCGCGGCGCTTCATTCCGTGGATTACAAGGCGGTCGGGCTGGAGACTTTCGGCAAGCCAACTGATTATCTTGCGCGCCAGATCAACCGCTGGACCAAGCAATACAAAGCATCCGAAACCGAATCCATTCCAGCTATGGACAAACTGATGGAATGGCTGCCGGACAATATTCCGCCCGGGGACGAGACGGCCATCGTGCATGGCGACTATCGCCTCGATAACACGGTGCTGGACAAGGAAAGTCATCGCATTTCCGCGATCCTCGACTGGGAGCTTGCAACGCTCGGCCATCCGCTTGCGGATTTCTCCTATCACTGCATGACCTGGCGGCTGGAGCCGGAACTGTTCCGGGGGCTTAAAGGGCTCGATCTTCCCGCCCTTGGCATCCCAACGGAGGAGCAATATGTCGCGGCCTACTGCGAACGCACAGGCCGAGAGAAAATCGATCACTGGGATTTCTATTCCGCCTATAACATGTTCCGCCTCGCCGCCATTCTGCAAGGGATCGTCGGCCGCGTGAAGGATGGAACTGCCTCCAACAAGAACGCCGCCGATGTCGCTGTCCGGGTCAAACCTCTGGCGATCCGGGGCTGGGAACAGGCCGAGAAAATCATCAAGGGCGCCTGACGCACCGCTTGCAATAAAAATTTGGGGAAACCATGACCGACGGAACAGAAATCATCCCGGTTCGAGAGGCGCATCAGTTCAATGAAGGCGCGCTTTTCAACTATCTCACCGAAAATGTCGAGGGGTTCAAGGGTCCCCTGACCATCCGCCAGTTTCAGGGCGGCCAGTCCAACCCGACGTTTCTTCTGCAAACGCCGGAGCGGGACTATGTGATGCGCAAAAAGCCGCCCGGAAACCTTCTTCCCTCTGCCCATGCGGTGGACCGGGAATATAAGGTGATTTCCGCCCTGCAAAAGAGCGATGTCCCGGTCCCCCGCGTTTTCTGCCTCTGCGAGAATGAGGACATTATAGGCACCGCCTTCTACATCATGGAGAAAATCGAGGGACGCGTGATCCGGATCCCGCATATCCCGGAGGCAGAACCTGCCGAGCGGGCCGCCATCTATGATGCCATGAACGATGCAATGGCGCGGCTTCACAATGCCGATGTCGATGCCCTGGGTCTTGGCGATTTCGGCAAGAAGGGAAATTACTTTGAACGCCAGATCGGTCGCTGGACCAAGCAGTATCGCGCATCGCAAACTGATAATCTGGAAATGATGGAAAATCTCATCAACTGGCTTCCGGCGAACCTGCCAAAAAGCGATGAAAGCGCCATCGTGCATGGGGATTTCCGGCTGGAAAACATGATCCTGCATCCGACGGAGCCGAAAGTGCTCGCCATCCTCGACTGGGAACTTTCAACCCTCGGCCATCCGCTGGCCGATCTCGCCTATAACTGCATGCCCTATCATTTCACCCATCCGCGCACGGGCGGGCTGACCGGTGTCGATTTCAAGACCTCCGGCATCCCGACGGAGGAAGCCTATATCGAGGCTTACTGCCGCCGCACGGGCCGCGATGGCATCGATAACTGGGGCTTTTACATGGCCTTCTCCTTCTTCCGGATCGCCGGCATCGTCCAGGGCGTCTACAAGCGCGGGCTGGATGGCAATTCCAGCTCTCGCGTTGGCAAGGAATATGCTGCCTTTGCCAACATGCTGGCGACCATCGGCTGGTCCATGGTCGAAAGACACTAATGACCTGCCGCGCCGACGCAAAAAATTAGAGATTTGAAATTTGGGCCCCTAAACCAATCCATTATTCGTCGAAAGACGAAGAATTCGGATAACGAAGGCTATTTCTGGGCATCTTCGACACGCAGGTTTGCCCAGCGTGAAAAGCATTCAGTGGGTTCCATAATAAGTCCCGCTGTTCCGCCAAGGCCGGTGATCGGCTTCAGCCCGGCATGCGCTGCCATATCCTGGGTCAGCCACTCGCACGGGTCAAGACTCTCGTAGCGGTAAAGAAAGCCGGCGACGATGACAATAACGCCGAGCATAACCCAGCCCAAAAACTTAATCATTCAACAAACCTGTAAATTTCTTCAAATATATCGACTAGATTATGCCCGTATATAGGAGGTCTCCGCCCCTATCCTAGGGCAACGGATGAAAAGCTTCGATTCCCTTGCCTTAAATGAGAAAAGCTCCCCGCATGGGGAGCTTTTCCTACTTTTCCATAACCGTTCCGGAAACTCAATTGTATTTCTTGAGCTCCAGTCGGCCGATCTGGTTGCGATGCACTTCATCCGGTCCATCGGCAAGCCGCAGGGTCCGCGAATGAGCATAGGCATTTGCAAGACCGAAATCCTCGCTGACGCCGCCGGCACCATGCGCCTGGATCGCCCAGTCAATGATCTTGCCGGTGATGTTCGGCGCGACCACCTTGATCATCGCGATCTCGGCACGGGCTTCCTTGTTGCCGACCGTATCCATCATATAGGCGGCTTTCAAGGTCAGGAGCCGAGCCTGTTCAATCATCGCACGGGATTCGGCGATACGTTCCAACGTGACCGTCTGTTCGGCAATCGGCTTACCGAAGGCCACACGGGACTTAACGCGCTTGCACATCCGCTCCAGCGCCCGTTCTGCGACACCAATCTGGCGCATGCAGTGATGGATGCGGCCCGGGCCAAGGCGGCCTTGCGCAATCTCGAAACCACGTCCTTCGCCGAGCAAGATATGATCCGCCGGGACCCGGACATTCTTGAAATCAACTTCCGCATGGCCATGCGGCGCATCGTCATAACCGAAAACCGGAAGGAAGCGCTTCACATCGATACCCGGCGTGTCCATCGGCACGACGATCATCGACTGCTGCTGATGACGGGCAGCACTCTTATCCGTCTTGCCCATGAAGATCAGCACCTTGCAGCGCGGATCGCAAGCGCCCGACGTCCACCATTTCGTACCGTTGATGACGTATTCATCGCCGTCCCGTGTGATTTCGGATTCAATATTCGTTGCATCCGATGAAGCAACTGCCGGTTCCGTCATTGCAAAAGCGGAACGGATTTCGCCGTTCAGAAGCGGCTTCAGCCAGCGCTCTTTCAGCTCCTCGCTCGCATAACGCTCGAACACTTCCATGTTGCCAGTATCGGGTGCGGAGCAGTTGAAGACTTCCGGTGCGAAGGAAACGCGGCCCATGATCTCGCAAAGCGGCGCATATTCAAGGTTGGTAAGACCGGCCCCCCGATCGCTTTCCGGCAGGAAGAGGTTCCAGAGACCAGCCTCTTTCGCCTTCGCCTTCAGATCCTCGACAATCTGGGTCGGCTGCCAGCGGTCGCCTTCGGCCACCTGGTCGTAGAACACCTTCTCGTTCGGATAGACATGCTCATCCATAAAGGCCTGAACCCGCTCTTGCAGTTCTTTCACCTTGTCGGAATATTCGAAAATCATTCTGTAGGTCCTTTTTGTTCTTTATTAAATTGCCTGTTCTTTGACTACCGGCGGGTTTCGAAGAAATTCTTCAAAAGCGCCGCCGATCTCGCCTCCTGCAATCCGCCGTATATTTCCGGCTTGTAATGACAGCTTGGCTGATCAAAAATGCGGGCCCCATATTCCACTCCGCCTCCCTTTGGATCGTAAGCCGCGAAATAAAGCCTGCGAATTCTCGCAAGCGAAATCGCCGCCGCACACATGGGGCACGGCTCCAAAGTAACATATAAATCGCAATCGACAAGCCTCTCGCTGCCGACCATATTGCCCGCCGCACGAATGGCCAGCATTTCCGCATGGGCTGTCGGATCGTGACGGCCGATCATCTGGTTTCCGCAATTGGCGACGATGCGCCCCGACCGCGTATCGACAATGACGGCGCCAACCGGCACCTCGCCCCGATGGGCGGCCATCTCCGCGGTGCTGAGCGCGGTTTCCATGTAATCGACAAGTTCCTGATCCATGTCGGCAGATTCGCAAAATAGCTTCCCGCCCGTCAAGCAGGAACGGACATCGCGGCATTCTTTTTTATCGCCCGCCGCAAAGGCCTGTTGAGTTCAAGGCGGGAGAAGACTAAAAGGAGGCATGCGCAAACCTGTTATCGGCATAACCCTCGATTCGGAGGATCCCGGCGGCTATTCCAACATGCCTTGGTACGCCCTTCGGCAGAACTATGCCGATGTCATCACGGCAAGCGGCGGCCTGCCCGTCGCCCTGCCCCATGAACCGGACAAGGTCGGCGATTACCTTCATATGCTAGATGGGCTTGTCATCACGGGCGGCGCCTTCGATGTCGATCCAGCGATGTTCGGCGCGGCCACCCGCCATGATACTGTTATCACCAAGGACCGGCGGACGGCGTTTGAAAAGAACATGGCCGAAGCGATGCTGGACGCCAACAAGCCCGTTCTCGGCATTTGCGGCGGCCAACAACTCCTCCATGTCATTCTCGGCGGCACGCTTTATCAGCATATCCCGGACGAGGTCGAGAACCCACTCGCCCATGAACAGCCCAACCCCCGAACCGAAGCCGGACATGACGTCATCGTGACGCCGGACACCCTTCTCCACCGGATCGTCGATACCGACCGGCTGAGCGTCAACAGCGCCCATCATCAGGCCGCGAAGGAAGCAAGTCCGAATATTATCGTCAATGCCCTTGCAGAAGACGGCGTGATCGAAGGGATTGAGGATGCGCGCTATCGCTTCTGCCTCGGGGTGCAGTGGCATCCGGAATATCTGATCTCGGCCGGTGACAAGAAAATATTCGACGCCCTGATTACCGCCAGCGCCGCCTGATATGAGCGAAACACCCCTAAACAACGAGCGGATCGCCAAACGTATGGCGCGCGCAGGTCTCTGTTCTCGCAGGGAGGCGGAACGCTGGATTGAGGCGGGCCGCGTCAGCGTCAACGGTAATGTCCTCAACAGCCCGGCCGTCACGGTTGGTGAAATGGATACGGTCCTTGTCGACGGGAAGGAGCTTCCGAAAAAGGAACGCCCCCGGCTCTGGCGCTACCACAAGCCGACGGGCCTCGTCACCAGCCATCGCGACGAAAAGGGCCGCGATACGGTTTTCGATGCCTTGCCCCAAGACCTCCCGCGCGTTATTTCCGTGGGCCGTCTCGACCTTAATTCCGAAGGGCTTCTCCTTCTCACCAATGACGGGGAACTGGCCCGGCGGCTGGAGCTCCCTTCCACCGGCTGGAAGCGAAAATACCGCGTCCGGGTGCATGGCCATCCGAAAGAGGCGGATATGGCGAAGCTTGAAAAGGGGCTCACCATTGATGGCGTGCGCTATGACAAGATCGAAGGGACCGTTGACAGCACCAAGGGCGCAAATTCCTGGCTGACTCTCTCGCTACGGGAGGGCAAGAACCGGGAAATCCGCAAAGTGATGGAGCATTTGGGCTATACGGTGTCGCGCCTGATCCGCATTTCCTATGGCCCTATGCAGCTCGGCGATTTGCCATCGGGTAAGGTGGAGGAAGTAAAGTCGAAAATCCTCCGCGATCAGATGGGCGTCGAGAAATTCGAAGAGGAACAGGAAGAACTCGCCAAACGTCCTCCTCGCGGAAAAAGAGGGCCGAATGCGAAAAAGCCTGCGCCCAAAACATCGAAGGCACCGGCAAAGCCCCCAGCAAAACCCGCATCGCGTCCCCGCAAGACCCTGACGGCCCGGCCCGCGACCGGCAAGCGGAAATAATGCGTATCGTTGGCGGCCGTTTCCGGGGCAAGAAAATCCTGCTGCCCGAAGACAAACGCATCCGCCCGACCTCAGACCGGAGCCGGGAGGCCCTTTTCAATATCCTCGCCCATGACCGGGAAATGCGAAGGAATGAGGCATCCTTGCCACAAGACGCCCGTGTCCTCGATATCTTCGCCGGGACCGGTGCCTTCGGGCTGGAGGCTTTATCCCGGGGCGCGGCCCATGTAACCTTCATCGACAATCATGCGGCGAGCCTCGCCCTCATCAAAAAGAATGTTGCGGCCTTCGGCGCGGCGCGGCAGGCAGATATCCTGAACCGCGACGGCGCAAAGCCGGGACAGGTGGGAGAGCCCTACAATCTCGTCCTGCTCGACCCGCCCTACCGTGAAGGGCTGGTCACGCCCTGTCTCCAGAATTTACAGCGCGGAAACTGGCTCGCTCCGGAGGCCGTGATCGTGATTGAAATGGCCGCGAAGGAGGCCTTTGATATCCCGGAAGGTTTTACAGAGGTGAAGGAGCGTCGATACGGCGCCGCACGGCTTATTTTCCTGAAATTGGCCGCTTAAAGCCTGCTCGAAAGGACCGGATCGATATGCCGGTATTTATCGAACTGCCGGACGATCAATTGCCTCCGCGCCTCAAAATCCGGCAAAGCGGCAAGGTCCAGCAAGGGTTCGGCCAGTGGGTCAAAACTACAATTCTGAAATTCGAGCGACAGGCTGAGGCGCGGGCCCTTGGCATCCGCCCCATAAGTGCCGCCCCAATGATACAGATCCTGTGGCCAGCCGAGGATGGCCCCCGCCGGACAGGGGAGTGCCCGCGCACCTGCCGCCAATAACTGCTCGACTGACGGCTCGGCGCTCTTCAAATGCGCCTCTTGCCTGCGCGGCAGCACATACATGCAGCCGTTCGCCTCATCCACATCACTAAGCGAAAGCCAGAGCGACAGGCTCATCAGGATCTTGTCGCCACCAATATCGAAGACCGTCTCAGCGGTGCAGTCGCGATGGGGCGGCCAACCACGCGCGCCCTCTTTTGCGAGACGCCAGGCCCAGAGATTAGGAAGCACGGCGAAATTCGATCCCAGGAAATGGCGGATCAGTGCATTGAGCCTCCCGAAAAGCGCAAAAGGCTGATCATAAAGATAGATAAAGACGGGCGGGACGCCCTGTTGGTCCAGCCTTTCCATCGCGGAGCGGATGGGAAGAAGTGCATCCTCCGGCAGGATCGACGGCAGGACAAGATATCCCTCGCGCCAGAAATGAGCGGCCGTTTCCTCAAGCGTTCTGACATCGAACGCGATTTCCGGCGTTTCAATCTTCTCCCCAATCGTAAGATCGGGGCATAGGGCCCGCCAGTCTGCTTTCGTCCAGGTTTCAGGCATATTGTCCCGCCACATAGCCGGACGACCAGGCCCATTGGAAATTATAGCCGCCCAAGAATCCCGTGACGTCCACCGCCTCCCCTATGAAGAAAAGGCCCGGAACGGATTTCACTTCCATCGTCTTGGAATGAAGCTCCGCCGTACTGACGCCGCCAACGGTCACTTCTGCCTTCGTGAAGCCTTCGGTGCCGTTTGGCGTGACCGTGACTTCCTTGACCGCGCGTGTGATGTCCCGGATCAGCTTGTCCGAACAATTGCCGATTTCCGGGATATCCGGAAAATCCATCAGGAGTTTTGGGACAAGGCGGTTCGCCAGAAACTCGCTTAAAAAGGTTGCGACCTGAACGCGCGGGCGGGCCATTCGCGCCTCTTTCAACAGGCTCTCAAAATCATGATCCGGCAGGAAGTCGATAAAAATCGCCTCCCCTTCCCGCCAGAAGGAGGAAATCTGCAATATCGCAGGGCCGCTTAAACCCCGATGGGTGAAAAGAAGATTTTCCCGGAAGGTTGCCTTCCCCGCCCGGATCAGCACATCCGCCGAGACGCCGGAAAGATCGGAAAAGCGCGTGCGGTTCGCAGGGTCGAAGGTGAGAGGCACAAGGCCCGGACGCGGTTCCGCCAGCTCCAGATCGAACTCTTTTGCAATTCGATAGGCAAAATCGTTGGCACCGAGCTTTGGAATGGAAAGCCCGCCGGTTGCGATAACGACGGAGGCGGCGCTGATCCGCCCGTTCTGAAGCTCCAGACCGAAGCCGGTCTCACTTTTCCGGATTTTCCGTGCGCCCGTCCCGCGCCAGATCGTGACATTCGCCTTTTCGCATTCCGCTTCCAGAAGGGCGACGATCTCCTTCGCGCTTTTCTCGCAGAAAAGCTGTCCGAGTTTTTTCTCATGCCAGGCGATGCCGTACTGATTGACGAGAGCAATGAAATCCTGCTGATCAAACTGGCGAAGTGCGGATTTGCAGAAATGCGGGTTTTGGGAAAGAAACCGGTCCGGCGCGGCGAAGATATTTGTGAAATTGCAGCGCCCGCCGCCGGAGATCAGGATTTTCTGCCCCGTCTTCTCCGCTTTTTCAAGCAGGAGGACCTTGCGGCCGCGCTTTCCAGCCTCGGCGGCACACATCATCCCTGCTGCGCCAGCGCCGATTACGACAACATCAAATTCCGGAGGCTGCACCGGCGGCATGGAGACATTCCTTCAAGTAACCACCGCTTTTACCGGCGGCCGAACAATTTTTCAATATCGCCTAGCTGCAATTCGACATATGTCGGGCGGCCATGGTTGCACTGGCCGCTATGGGGTGTCACTTCCATTTCCCGAAGGAGGGCGTTCATCTCCTCGATCGTGAGACGCCGCCCGGCCCGGACCGAGCCATGACAGGCCATGGTGGCGCAGACATCATCGATCCGGTCTTTAAGCGAGAGCGCCGTATCAAGCTCCCCGAGGTCATCGGCGAGATCCTGCACGAGGCCCCGGATATTGCAATCGCCAAGCATGGCGGGCGTCTCCCGGACGACAATCGCGCCGGTCCCGAAAGGCTCCAGCACCAGCCCCATTTCGGCCAGTTCCTCCTGCCGTTCGGCAAGGCGGTTTGCAGCCACTTCGTCAAGCTCGATCACTTCCGGCAAAAGGAGCATCTGCCGCGCGACGCCGCGCTCGGCCAGCTGCTTCTTCATCCGCTCCATCACCAGCCGCTCATGCGCCGCATGCTGATCGACCAGCACCAGACCGTTCGCGGTCTGAGAGACGATATAGGTTTCATGAAGCTGGCTGCGTGCGGCGCCAAGCGGATATTGCTCCAGTCCTGACGAAGACGGGGAAGCCACTTCCCGGGGACCGGAGGCTGGGGCCATCGGCGGGCTTTCCGCGGTTAAAGGCGACTGAAAAGTCGATCCCTCTTCGGCGAGGGAAGGAGAAATCGCCTGCCCTTGCGGCTCGCTCCAGCGCGCCCAGCCGCCCGACGGCGGACGGGACTGAAACGGCAGGCTTGCCGCCGGGCTCTCAGCCCTGAAGGCTCCCAGCGCCTGCCCCGAAATGGTGGAGGAGGCGCGATGCCCATGTTCCGCCAGCGCATGACGAAGCGCGCCGACGATCAGCCCCCGCACCATGCCGGAATCGCGAAACCGCACTTCTGCCTTCGCCGGATGGACATTCACATCCACCTGATCGGCCGGGAGTTCCAGAAATAGGGCAAGCAAGGGATGCCGGTTTCGCGCGAGCAGATCCATATAGGCGCCCCTGACCGCGCCAGTGAAAAGCTTGTCCCGCACGGGACGCCCATTCACGAACATGAACTGCATGGTGGCATTGCCGCGATTGAAGGTCGGCACGCCCGCATAGCCCGAGAGCTGCACGCCGTCGCGCTCTGCATCGATCTTGATGGCATTATCGGCAAAATCCCGTCCCATGATCACGCCGAGCCGATCAAGCCAGGCTTCGAACAGCTCCCCTTGCGCCGCATTGAGACGAAGCGCAACGCGATTGTCATCGGCGAGCGAGAAGGCAATATCCGGATAAGCCATGGCAAGGCGGCGCATGACATCAAGGGCCGCGCCAAATTCCGCCCGCTCGGTTTTCAGGAACTTGAGCCGTGCCGGCGTCGCATAGAAAATATCCCGAACCTCGACCCGTGTGCCGGGCGGCGCGCCCATAGGCATCACATCGCCTTTCTTTCCGCCTTCGACGGAAAGGCTCCAGGCGCTTTCCTCACCCGCCCGACGGCTTGTGATCGTCATCCGGCTGACTGAGGCGATGGAGGGGATCGCCTCTCCCCGGAAGCCGAGATTCTGGATAAAGACGAGATCGTCATCGGGAAGCTTGGAGGTCGCGTGACGCTCGAAACAGAGGTCAAGTTCCTCCGGTGTCATGCCGACGCCATTGTCCGTCACCGTGATGAGAGACCGTCCGCCACCGCGCATCACGACATCGATTTTTGTGGCTCCCGCGTCAATGGCGTTTTCCACCAGTTCCTTGACGGCAGACGCGGGGCGTTCCACCACTTCACCGGCGGCGATCTGGTTGACGATATTTTCAGGAAGACGCCGTAAATTCATTGCTGATCCAACAGGTTTAACCGGTCCCGATCCTAACAAAGGTGGGCGGATAAACCTATGACTTTTCAGCCCCCGCCCCGACCGGTTTCAAATCAACAGGCTTACCGACAACGACGACGATGAGCTTTTCGGGATCGAGCAGGCGCTGCGCGACCCGCTTGATATCGTCTTTCGTCACCGCATTGATGAGTGAGGCCCGCTGATCGAGATATCCAATGGGCAGATGGCTCCGCTGCATGGCGACCAGAATATTGGCGATGCTGTCATTGGAAGAGAGGCTGAGCGGGAAGGACCCGTTAAGATAAGTCTTAGCGCCTTCAAGTTCCTCATCCGTAACACCCTCATCTCGGATTTTCGCAATGACGCCCCGCGTGAGGTCCAATGCCTCCTTGACCGAGGCATTGCTGGTGCCAAAACCACCCATCTGCAGGCCAATCTCATCCATCGGATAGAGATAGCTGTAGATGGAGTAGACAAGGCCGCGCTTTTCCCGAATTTCATCGGTAAGGCGCGATTCGAACCCGCCCCCACCAAGTATGTAATTGAGCACATAGGCGGCATAATAATCGGGATCGTCCCGCGTGACACCCTGGCCGCCAAAAGTGACAATGCTCTGGGGGATATCCTGCGGGATGATCTTGACGGCGGCCTCATCCAGAAGGTACTGCGGCGGCATGGTCGGCAAGTCAGCTTTTTCCGGCAAGCCCCCAAAAGTCTTGTCGAGAAGCGCAGACAGATCCTTTGCCGTGATATCACCGACCACACCAATGACCATATTGTCCTTGCCAAGCCGTGTTTTCGCGAAATTCACCAGATCGTCGTGGGTGACAGCAGCAATCGTCTTGATCGTTCCATTTGAGGGTCGGCTGTAAGCCTGATCGCCGAAGGCAAGGCGAAACCAGCCTCTCCCTGCAAGACTGTTGGGATTGGAGAGCCGCTGGTTGAGGGAATTCAAAATCTGTCCCCGGATGCGCTCTACCGGTTCCTTGTCGAAACGGGGCTGGGTAATGGCGTTGCCGAACAGCTGGAACGCCTCGTTGGTATTCTCGCTTAAAGTCTTGAGACTGCCCGAAAAACTGTCCTTGCCCACATCGAAGCCGAGCTGAATGGCAAGATCGGAGAGCTTTTCCTGAAAGGCCTTGCTGTCGAGATCGGCCGATCCTTCATCCATGGTAGAGGCGGCGAAATGGGCAAGACCGCCCTTGCCCTTGGGATCGAAACTGGAGCCAGCGCGCCACGCGACATTCAGGCTGACGATGGGGATGGAATGCTCTTCCACCAGCCAAGCCTTGATTCCCCCGGAGCTCGTCACTTCCTGGATATCGGCGGCATGGACGGGAAGGCTTACCAGGCTAATGAACAGAAAACCGAGAACCGACAAAAGGGAACGGGATGAATAGGTCATTTGACTTGTCCTCAGCTTTTTGCAGGTTCCGGGGTCAGGCGTCCAACAACGGATTGACGTTCATCGAAGATTTTCTTTGCTGCCGCCTGAACGTCTGCGGCCGTCACTTCAGAGATATGCTTTGGCCAGTTGACGATATCGCCGATCGTCTCCCCAACCGCGAGGCCGCCACCAAAGATATTCGCCGCGCCATGCACACTGTCGCGGGCATAGACGGCCGCGGCCAGCATCTGCTTTTTCGCACGGGCAAGCTCCTTCTTCGTCACGCCATTCGCGATAATATCGTCAATGATCTTGTGAACGGCCTTCTCCACGTCGTCCAGGGTATGGCCGGGCGTCGGACTGCCATAAACGACGAAGGTCGATTTGTCGTAGGAATCGGAATGATAATAAGCGCCCGCGCTGGTCGCGATCTTGTCATCCACGACCAGTCCGCGATAGAGACGGCTGGTCACGCCGCCGCCCAGAACCTCACCCAGAACCTCTAGCGCGCGGCCATATTCCTGATCCTTGTCCCTGGCGGAGGGCGCAAGATAGCTTTGCCGCCAGGAGGGTTGCCGTACCCGCTTGTCTGACATCTCGACGATGCGCTTGGCAAGCTGCGGCGGCTCCTGAACCCGGACCCGTTCGGGAATGCTTTTGCTCGGAATGGGACCGAAATATTTCTCCGCCATGGCGAAGACATCCTCCGCCTTCACATCGCCCGCGACGACCAGAATGGCATTATTGGGCGCGTAATATTTCTTATACCAGTCGATGGCATCCTGCGTCGTCAGCTTCTCGATCTCCTGCCGCCAGCCGATGACGGGCGTGCCATAGGGATGCGCAAGATATTGCGCCGCGTTGAATTGCTCGCTAAAGCGGGCGCCCGGATTGTTATCTGTCCGCATCGAGCGTTCTTCCAGAACCACCTGCAATTCCGGCCCAACCGTTTTGTCGGTCAATTGCAAATTCTCCATGCGATCTGCCTCCATCGACATGAAAAGCGGCAGCTTGTCAGCGCTTACGTCCTGAAAAAAGGCGGTGTAGTCCTGCGAGGTAAAAGCATTGTCCTGCCCGCCGTTTTTCGCGACGATGGCGGAGAATTCACCGGGCTTCAGCTTTTTCGTACCCTTGAACATCAGATGTTCCAGGAAGTGGGCGATCCCGGATTTCCGCGGCTGTTCATCGGCCGCGCCGATCTTGTACCAGACCATCTGTGTGACGACAGGCGCGCGATGATCCTCGATCACCACAACCTCAAGGCCGTTCTTCAGGGTCTTCACTTTGGGATTGAACAGGGTCGGTATTTTCTGGCTGGTTTCGCCGGGGCTGGAGGCAGGGGCTGCAATCACAAGGCCGGAGGGTAGAAGAAGCAACAGGGAAACAACGATGACAAGCTTGCGCCAGTGATCCATGGATATCCTCCGATCACGAAATACCTTTCCCTTGATAAAGGGCTTTCGACCTGCATTTACAAGGGAAGCGGTCAGGTTTTTTAAAAGGCGGGCGATATGACGCAGCAAAATACTGCCGCAGCCGATATCGAAACTCTCCTTCAGACAAGCGCTTAGTTGAACAGACCTTCAAGCAACGCACGCTTGTGCCGCTCGATCGTCGGGGTCTCTCCGCCTGCGCCCGGACTCTCGCCCAGCGCGGCATTTTCCTGAAGCCGCTTCTTCTCCTTGCTCGGGTCGACAACGGTGCCAAACGGCGGCTGATCCTGCCAGAACATGATCTTTTCAAGGAAGGTTTTGTCGTTCGCGGCAAGGACGGCCGTTTCCTGGTCGACAATCTGGCGGATATCCGGATTGACATTCTCTGCTCCTGCCTGACGGAGCAGGGCAAGCTCACCCGCCGAAACCCCGGCCTGTTTCGCTTCCGCCTGGGTCACAGGTTCCGCCTTCGGCTTGATGCCGAGAAGTGCGGACTTGGCCGTGTTTTCCGCAAGAATATCCTGCGGACCCTGCTGGCCTGGCGTCGGTGGGCGAAGCGAGAAATCGGGGGGAATGATAAGCGGTGCCTTGGTGATCACCGTAAATTCATCCGGCGCCTTTTTCGTGCCGATGCCAAGCGCCTGCTTTGTGCTTTCGCATCCCGAGAGAAGCGAAGCCACAAGCAAAGCCGAAACTGAAACCAGAATTACGCGACGCATTTTCCGCACCCTTCCATTATGAACCCAGTTTATCGGCTTTACGCCCCTGAAACAAGCTTTCCACAAGGATTAACACGACACCGCAAACAATCGCCATATCCGCCACATTAAAAGCCGGCCAGCGCATGAAATACAAATCGAAATCGAAGAAATCCGCAACCGCGCCAAGTCGCACCCGATCAATGACATTCCCGATCGCTCCACCAAGGATAAAACCGAGGCACAGGGCAAGGAACCGGCTATGCGCCCGGCGAAGCCAGAAGAGGATGGCAACGGAGATGGCAAGCGAGAGCGCAACCAGCGCCCAGCGCATGTCATGTCCTGCGAACATGCCGAAGCTGACCCCCCGGTTCCAGACCATGACGAGGTGGAAAAAGGGGGTAATCTCAATCCCTTCCGGATGCAACGTCATCACATCGATCAGGAGAAACTTGCTCACCTGATCGAGGATAATGACACCCAGCGCACAGAAAAGTCCAAACCGGAACAACGAGGTCAGCCCTCCGCTTCCAGAGGCATTGACGCAACCACATCGGCACAACGGTGGCAAAGATCCTTGTGGGTTTCATGGGTCCCTACCTCTTTCAGGATCTTCCAGCAGCGGCCGCATTTATCGCCTTCGGCAAGCACCGGAACAACCGCAACGCCCGGCACTTCTTCAAGGCGGAAGGCGACTTCCGGCCCGTCACCAACGACGACATTCACGCCAGAGGTAATGCAGATATCGGGAAGGTTCAGCCCTTCCAAAAGATCAGCATATTCCTGCGTCACATAAACGGTGGGAAAAGCCTGCAGGCTGGAACCGATCCGCTTCTCACGCCGCTCGATCTCAAGCGCGCCGGTGACAACCCGGCGGAACGCCCGGACCTTGGACCAGCGATCATGAAGCACTGCATTTTCCCACGACGTCGGAACATCCGGGAACTGGCGAAGATGCACGCTGCTTTCCTCCCCCGGAAAACGGGTCAGCCAGGTTTCTTCCGCCGTGAAGACCAGCATCGGTGCAAGCCAGGCGGTTAGGCAATGGAACAGATGATCAAGAACCGTCCGGGCGGCGCGGCGGCGCGTATCGCCAACGCCATCGCAATAGAGGACGTCCTTTCGGATATCAAAATAGAAGGCTGACAGTTCCAGCGTACAGAAATTATGGATTGCCGTGAAGACGCGGCTGAATTCATAGACGCTGCAATTGGCACGAATCAGGCGATCCAGTTCATAAAGGCGATGCATGACCCATTTTTCGAGCTCCGGCATTTCAGCGACATCGAGGCGCTCGCCCTCATCCCACCCATCGAGATTGCCGAGGATGAAGCGAAGCGTATTGCGAAGGCGGCGATAGCTGTCGACCTGGCCTTTCACGATCTCGTTGCCAATGCGCATATCTTCCGAATAGTCGGAAGCAACAACCCAGAGCCTCAGGATATCGGCGCCGTTCTGTTCGATCACCTTCTGCGGCGCAACCACATTGCCGAGCGATTTCGACATCTTGCGGCCCTGCCCGTCCATGACGAAGCCATGGGTCAGGACGGCATCATAGGGCGCGCGGCCGCGGGTGCCACAGGATTCCAGAAGCGATGAATGGAACCAGCCGCGATGCTGGTCTGTCCCTTCCAGATAGAGCGACGCGGGCCATTGCAGTTCCGGCCGGGCTTCCAGCGTGAAGGCATGAGTGCTGCCGCTATCGAACCAGACATCGAGAATGTCTTTCGCCATCTCATATTCGCTGGCGTCATAGTCGTTGCCAAGAAAGCGGGATGCGGGCGAATCGAACCAGGCATCGGCCCCTTCCTCCTCGGTGATGCTGGCAATCCGCTCATTTACCTTTTCATCACGAAGCAGCTCTCCGGTTTCCTTATGGGTGAAGACCGTGATCGGCACGCCCCAGGCGCGCTGACGCGACAGGACCCAGTCCGGCCGGTTCGCGATCATCGCATGAATGCGGTTACGCCCCGACGCAGGGAACCATTTGGTATCCTCAATCGCTTTCAACGCCGTTGCACGGAGGTCGTTGGTCTCCATCGAGATGAACCATTGGCTCGTATTGCGGAAGATGAGCGGCGCTTTGGAGCGCCAGGAATGCGGATAGGAATGAACCAGCTTGCCGCATTTGAGAAGCGCCCCGACCTTTTCGAGTTCGTCCGCCACATTCTGGTTGCATTTATAGACATGCTGGCCCGCGAAAATCGGCACATGAGCATAGAACGTTCCGTCCTCATCCACCGTCTGCGGAACCTCAAGATTATGCAACTGGCCAACGATATAGTCCTCCTGGCCATGACCGGGCGCCGTATGAACGAAGCCCGTACCGGCATCAACTGTCACATGATCGCCATCCACAACCGGGACATCAAAGTCATAGCCCTGCCCGTTCAGCGGATGCAGGCAGACAACGCCCTTGAAGTCATCCCCCTTGCCGCGCCAGAAGACCTCGACCTCCGTGATGCCCGCTTCCTTCTGAACCTCTTCCAGTAGGTCGGCGGCCACAAACATCTTCTCGCCAACAACCGCGAGGGACTTATCTTCGATCGCCTTCACGACAAGGCCGACATAATCAATATCAGTGCCATAGGCGATGGCGCGGTTGCCAGGCATTGTCCAGGGGGTCGTCGTCCAGATGACGATGGAAGCGCCCATGAATTCCTCGGGGCCCGACTTGATCGGGAAGCGGACATGGATCGTGGTGGAAGTATGATCGTGATATTCAAGCTCGGCCTCGGCAAGCGCAGTCTTCTCGACCGGCGACCACATGACAGGCTTCGATCCCCGGTAAAGCCCACCGTTCATCAGGAACTTCAGAAGCTCCCGCACGATCTGCGCCTCCGCATCGAAGCTCATTGTGAGATAAGGCCGCTCCCAATCGCCGAGAACGCCAAGCCGTTTGAATTCCTCGCGCTGGACATCGACCCAGTGGGTGGCGAAATCACGGCATTCTTTGCGGAACTCGGAAACCGGCACCTCGTCCTTATCCTTGCCCGCTTTGCGGTATTTCTCCTCGATCTTCCATTCAATCGGCAGGCCGTGGCAGTCCCAGCCCGGCACATAATGTGCGTTCTTGCCCATCATCTGCTGTGACCGGTTGATGACATCCTTAAGGATTTTGTTCATCGCATGACCGATATGCAGGTTGCCATTGGCGTATGGCGGACCGTCATGCAGGATAAATTTTTCCCGGCCCTTAGATTGCTCTCGCTGGAGCTTGAAAAGGTCCATTTCCTCCCAACGCTGCAACAGTCCCGGCTCCTTCGCCGGGAGGCCCGCTTTCATAGGGAAATCCGTACGGGGAAGAAAAAGCGTCGATTTATAGTCCGTGCTCATGCTGGCGAACTGATCCTAACAGTATTTTTTTGATCGTGAACAAGGGGCGGCAAAAGGCGCCTTCATTATCCGGTTTAACCTGTCCATCAGGCATAACCCTGTATTACCCGGCCTTAATCAGAGAAGGCCGGGCCGGTAATTCGAACACAAGCCCCTGAGACAGCGGATTTGCCTATATGAATTGCCCGAAAAATTTTCATGGCAAGTGTTTTAACAACTCCCATATCACCTGTCGAGATTTCAAAAGACGGGAAAGGCAAAAAACCGCGTTTATTTGGCTCATTTCAAATACCGGTCGAGAAAGGCCGGTAAATCATGAAGCGCCTTTTCCCGTGCAGGCCCGTTGGTGCCAACAATCGGAATAATACCTTCGATCGTCTTGTAGCGCTTCAACTGTATCAGTTTTAAGGACGGCGCATCGAACACGTGATAAGCCTCCGGATAGAAGAGGATCGACACAGAGTTGCCCCGCGCCGCGGCCTCTTCGATGAAATTCCTGCAAGGCACAGGCTTGGTCCAGTTATCCGCCTCCCCCTGCAGGACAAGAAGCGGAATGTGCGTCGACCAGCTATGTGGTTCGACATCGGTGAAGGGCTTCGATTGCACCCGGTCGTTACAGAGCGCGGGATAAAAGGCGGCAGCGACCGCAAAATCCGGCCCCGTCATCGGATCGGGACGTGCAATGCTTTTCGTTACCACCGTCAGAAGCGTGATCCCACCCCCTTGCGACCAGCCGATAAGGCCGATCTTGTCAGGCAGCACGAAGGGCTGCACTTGCAAATACTGAAGCGCAGCATAGGCATCAAAAGGTCGATGCTGGTACATCTTGCGCCGCTTTTCCCTGTTACCACAGGTTACCTTTTCCCCACGTGGGCTTGCGCTGTCCACCATCAGGACAGCAT